>NZ_JBFBDW010000025.1:0-110496 GCF_040683455.1 Kitasatospora sp. NPDC093679 | reverse complement strand
CGGACCGGATGCGCACCCTGCTGCGCACCCCGATGACCGAGCGGCCCGCCTTCGAGCGGACCCCGCGCGACCTGCACCCGTCGGCCGCCCGGCACGTCCCCCGGGTGCTCGACCTCACGCTGCGGATCGGCGAACTGCTGCTCGCCAGCGGCGAGGCCGCCGAGGACGTCGAGGCGGCGATGCTGGGCATCGCGCACGCCTACCGGCTGGACCACTGCGAGCCGCAGGTCACCTTCACGCTGATCTCCATCTCCTACCACCCGTCGCTGATCGACCCGCCGGTGAGCGCCGCCCGGACGGTCCGCCGGCGCACCTCGGACTACACCCGGCTGGCCGCGGTGCACCGGCTGGTCGCGGACATCACGGCGGAGAAGATCCCGGTCAACGACGCCTACCGGCGGCTCGCCGTGATCCGCCGCAACCGGCACCCCTACCCGGTCTGGCTGCTGGCGCTGGCCACCGGACTGCTGGCGGGCGCGGCGACCTTCCTGGTCGGCGGGCGGATCGACGGCAAGGCGTGGCTGGTGTTCGCCGGCGCCTTCCTCGCCGCGGTGGTCGGCGACCGGCTGGCCTCGACGATCGCCCGGCGCGGGCTGCCGGAGTTCTACCAGTTCGTGGTCGCGGCGACGCCGGCCGCGCTGATCGGCATCGTGCTCTCCTTCAACGACCTGCACCTGCGCGGCTCGGTGGTGATCACCGGCGGCCTGTTCGCGCTGCTGCCCGGCCGGGCGCTGGTCTCCGCCGTCCAGGACGGCCTGACCGGCTTCTACATCACCGCCGCCGCCCGCCTGCTGGAGGTGCTCTACCTGATCGCCGGCATCGTGATCGGCGTGATGTCGGTGCTCTACCTCGGCGTCAACTACAACGCGAAGCTCCGCCCGGACGAGTCGATCGGCGGCGCCGTCGACCCGCCGATCCAGCTGCTCGCCGCGATGGTGCTGGCGCTGGCCTTCGCGGTGCTGCTGCAGACCGAGCGGCGGACGCTGCCGATGGCCGTGCTGATGAGCGGCATCGGCTGGTCGACGTACGGCGTGCTGACGAACGCCGGGGTCTCGCCGATCGCGGCGACCGGCGCCGCGGCCGGCCTGGTCGGCCTGTTCGGCCAGCTGACGGCCCGCTACCGGCGGGCCTCCGCGCTGCCGTACGTGACGGCGGCGATCGGCCCGCTGATGCCCGGTTCGGCGCTCTACCTCGGCATGCTGGCCTTCGCGCAGGGGCACGCCAGCGCCGGGCTGGTCTCGGTCACCCGGGCCGCCGCGCTGGCGATGGCCCTGGCGGTCGGCGTCAACCTGGGAGGCGAGGTCGCCCGGCTCTTCCTGAAGACCCCCGGCGCGACCGATCCGCTCGCGCCCCACCTGCTCGTCCCCCGCCGGGCCGCCAAACGCACCCGCGGGTTCTGACCGGTCGTTGGCCCCTCGACGCCCCGGAGCACCACCCGAGAACGAAGGCACCACCCGTGATCAACGACCTGCTGGACGGCTACCGCGAGCACATCGTCGACGCGCACAAGCAGCCGCTCTTCCTGCTGCTCGTCGGCTTCATCGTGTCCTTCGTCGGCATCCGCTTCAGCGTGCGGATGATCCGCGCCCAGGTGCGCTGGTGGCCGGGCAACATCACCCCGGGCGGGCTGCACATCCACCACATGGTGTTCGGGCTGGGCTTCCTGCTGGTCGGCGGGATCGGGGTGTTCGCCACCAACGGCGGCCACCCCTGGATCGACTGGTTCGGGCTGTGCTTCGGCATCGGCTGCGGCCTGGTGCTGGACGAGTTCGCGCTGATCCTGCACCTGGACGACGTCTACTGGAGCGAACAGGGCCGCAAGTCCGTGGACGCCGTGGTGCTCGTCCTGCTCGGCACGGCGCTGCTGCTCACCGGCTACGTCCCGCTCGGCGTCGTGCCCGGCCAGACCTCCGCGACGGGCGAGGGCCGGTGGGGCCTGGTCGCGGTGATCTCGGTGAACGCGCTGGTCTCGGTGGTCGCCCTGGTCAAGGGCAAGCTGTGGACGGGCCTGCTCGGCATCATGGTGCCCGGCCTCGCCTGGGTCGGTGCCGTCCGCCTCGCCAGGCCGGGCAGCCCGTGGGCCCGCTGGCGCTACCCCTCCCGGCCGCGCCGGATGCAGCGCGCGGTGCGCCGCGAGCGGCGGCTGCACGCCCGCGCCGACGTGGCCCGCACCTGGCTGTTCGACCTGATCGCGGGCGCCCCGGACAAGGTGCCCGCGCACCACACCGCCACCCACCGGGTCGCCGAGCGGATGGCCGCCCGGGCCACCGCCCACCTCGACGTGCAGCACGCCCGGGCGCTCGCCCGCCGCTCGGCCCGGCTCGCCGACCGGCGGGCCGCCGCGCTGGCCGGCGCCCGGCGGGCCGGAGGGGCCGCCGCGGTGCTGCCCGCCGGCCATCCGGCCGCACCGCCGGAGCCGGAGCGCCAGGCCCTGGCGCACGCCCGCCGGCGGACCGTCCGGGCCGGCCGGCAGCGGGTGTACGCGGCCCGCCCGTCCGCCGCGGAGACCCCCGAGCCGTACGCCCCCTACCGCCACCCGAAGCTGCCGCACCCGCAGCCGCGCCGGCAGGGCTGACCGCCGGGCCGCGACCGGGGGCGGGACGGGACGCCGCCGGTGCCGCGGGCCGCGCCGAAATTCGGATGCCGGCCCCCGGGACCCGCCGTACCGTGGCCGGATGAGCAAGGACGCACCGGCCGGGGCCGGCCGGCACACCGAGGGGCGGCCGACCGCACCGGACGCCGTCGAGGTCCGGGCCGTCACCGAGGACGAACTCCCGCTGTGGGACCGTGCGGTGGCCCGCGGATTCCTCCGCCCGCACCTGGCCGAGGGCACCGAGTACCGGCGGCTGACCTTCGAGCCGGGCCGCTTCCTCGGTGCCTTCGACCCGTACGACCCGTCCCGCTGCGTGGCCACCTTCCGCAGCTTCGACACCGGGCTCACCGTGCCCGGCGGCGCCCTGCTGTCGGTCGACGCGATCACCGCCGTGACGGTCAACTCCACCCACCGCCGCCGCGGCCTGCTCCGCCGGATGATGGGGCAGGACCTCGCGGCCGCGAAGGAGCGCGGCAGCGCCGCGGCGATCCTGATCGCCGCCGAGCACCCCATCTACGGCCGGTACGGCTTCGGCCCGGCCACCCGCAACCAGTCCTGGACGGTCGACCTCGGCCGCGGCCGGCTCCGCGAGGACCTGCCCGCCTCCGGCGGGCGGACCGACTTCGTCACCATGGCCGAGGCCCGCAAGCACGGCGCCGAACTGCACGAGCGCTGGCGGCGGCGGCAGCCCGGCGCGATCGGCCGCGGCGACACCTGGTGGAAGCTGCACACCGGCGAGGTCACCCTGCCCGGCTTCGACTGGAAGGAGCCCTTCCTCGCGCTGCACCGCGACGCCGAGGGCGCCGTCACCGGTCTGATCGCCTACACGGTGGACGACGTGTGGGAGGGCAACCTGCCGAACTGCACCCTCACCGTCCAGGACTTCCTGGCGCTGGACCGCGAGGCCGCCGTGGCGCTGTGGCGCCTGGCGTTCTCGGTGGACTGGGTCCGCACCGTCGCGATCGGCAACCTCGCGCCCGACGACCCGCTGCCGCTGCTGCTCACCGACCCCCGCGCGGCCGTCCCCGGGCGGGACAGCTCCGACTTCCTCTGGCTGCGGCTGCTCGACCTGCCCGCCGCGTTCACCGCCCGCGGCTACCGTGCCCCCGGCCGGCTGGTGCTGGAGGTCGCCGACCCGGACGGCTTCGCGGCCGGCCGCTGGGCGCTGGAGACCGCCGCCGACGGCACCGGCCGCTGCACCCCGACCGAACAGGCCCCCGACCTCGCGCTGGACGCCTCGGCGCTCGCCGCGCTGTACCTGGGCACCGAGTCCGCCGTCCGGCTGCACGCGGCCGGCCTGCTGGCCGAGCTGACCGGCGGCGCGGCGGACCGGGCCGACCTGCTGCTGCGCACCGCCGTGCAGGCCTGGAACCCGGACGGCTTCTGACCGGTGGGCCCGGGCCGACGCGGGACGCCGGCCGGGGGCTCAGGTCGCGGTGCGGCCTATCGTCGGCAGGATGAAGTCCTGGATCAGGCCCTTCACGTCCCGCACCAGCGGGCGGAACACCCGGTAGCGGGAGAGCACGACCACCTTGGCGACCATCGGGGTGGACCGGCGGACGAACTCGCGGGTGCGCTCCTGGTCGGGGGTGTGGTCGAAGACCCAGTACAGCACGATGATCATCAGGTGCAGCCAGAGCAGGTCCGGCAGCAGTTCGGCCAGCTCCTTGTCCAGCTTGGGCGCGACGTCGGAGCCGGTCAGCACGTCCCGGAAGAGTCCGACGGCGGTGGCCCGGGCCCGGTGCGACTCGTTGGCGAACGGGCTGAGCGAGCTGTTCGGGTCGGCGGCCGTCCGGAAGAACTGGGCGGCGAACTCGTGGTACGGCGCGGCGGTGTCCAACCAGGAGGACAGCGCCACGTGCAGCCGGTCGGCGAACTCGGTGTGGCCCTGCATCCGCCGCGCGGCGTCCACGGCGTGCTCGACCGTCATCCCGTCGTAGAACCCCTGGATGAGGAATTCCTTCGAGGCGAAGTAGTAGTACGCGTTGCCGACCGAGATCCCGGCCTCGGCCGCGATCGCGCGCATGGTGGTCTTCTCGTAGCCGCGTTCCTGGAACAGGCGCATCGCGGTCTCGAGGATCAGCGCCCGGGTCTGCTCGCTCTTGCCGGTCTTGGGGCGCGCCCGGCCACCCGGGAGCTCCGCCCCGAGCCCGGCGTCCTGGGCGCTCTCGTCCATGCCTGGGGTGCCGCCCTTCTGCTCGTCCACGGCCCTGAGCCTAGCCGGGCGCGGGGGGTGTCCCGCCCGGGCCGGGCGGCGCGGGCCGGGCGGAGCCGCACCGGATCTCCCCTCCGTACCCGGTGCGGTCCGCCCCCGCAGGTTTCGAACGCGTTCAAAACCTGCTCCGGGAGACTCTAGGGCCGTGCCCGGGACGACTTCAAGCGGAACCGGCCGCGGCCGTGCCGGACCGGGCCCCGACGGGCCGTGAAAGGCTCGGGACATGACCGCCGAGATCACCGTCCGCGAGGGCGGACCCGCCGACGCCCCCGCCGTCGCGGCCCTGCACGCCGACAGTCGGCGCACGGCCTACGCCGGCCTCGTCCCCGCGGAGGCGCTCGGCGACGGACCGCCCGCCCAGCGCCTGGAGATCTGGGAGCTGCGCCTCACCGCCGACTACGGCGGCCCCGAGCACACCCCCGTCCTGCTGCTCGCCGAGGAGCCCGGCGGCGCACCCGTCGGTTTCGCCTACCTGGTGCCCGAACCCGACGGCCGCGTCCTGCTCGACAACCTGCACGTCCGCCCCGGCCGTACCGGCGGCGGCATCGGCACCCGGCTGCTGCGCGCCGCCCTCGTCCGCGCCGCACCCGCCGCTCTCCGCCTGGAGGTGCTGCGCGACAACCACCGCGCCGTCGCCTTCTACGAGCGCGAGGGCGGGGTGCGCACCGCCGAACGGACCGCGGTGTTCCCCGGCGGCCACGAGGTCACCGAGTACGAGTACAGCTGGCCTCGGCCGGCTCACCGGTCGTAGACCGTCACGGCCACCCCCTGCTCGGCCAGCCGGGCGCGGACCAGCGGCTCCACCCGCTCCCAGCGGCCGCCGGCCAGCCCACAGCCGATCCGCGGCATGTGCACCGACGCCCCCAGCCGCCGGGCGTGCCCGGCGAGCTCCGCCAGCCCCGCGTCGATCGCCTCGTACCGCACCGGCACCCCGCTGGAGCGGCCCGTGCGGATGCCCCGCTGGCCGACGAGGTTCGCCACCCAGACGTACCTCCCCACCCGGACCAACTGCACCGCACCGAGCCCGAAGCCGTTCCGGGCCCGGTCGCGGTGCCACGCCCGGTAGGCGGTCTCCGGCTCCGGCCAGCGCCGCGACAGCGCCAGCACGAAGCCCTTGCCCCAGCCGCCCAGGTCGTTGCAGACGTGCGCGATCACCTTGACCCCGGCGCCCTGCGGCGCACTGGCGTCCCCCCGTACGTACGTGATCCCTGCGGTCATGCCCGCGACGCTAGTGCCCGGCACCGACAGCGGGCCCGGGGATTTCCGCCGGCCCGCGGCGGGTGACGCGGGGTCGGCCGGGGAGGGTGGCCGGGGCGGCGCGGTGGTGTCTGCGTGCAGGTGCGTGGTCCCTTCGGCGACGGCCTGCGGTGCCGGTGGCCGGTGTGGACGGGTGGGTGCCGGGGTCTCGTGCGTGCGGTGGGGTCAGTCGGCGCAGGCCGCAGCGGGTACGGCCCGGTCGGTGGTCCGGCGCCCGGCGGGGGAGGGGGCCGCGGCGCGCAGCCGGCGGGCGCCGGTCGCGGCGATCAGCAGGGCGGTGGCCGCGGCCGCGGCCGGGACGAGGTAGCCGGCGCCCGCGGGCATGCGCTGGGCGACCGCGCCGCCGATCGCCGAGCCGGCCGAGATGCCGACCAGGATCGCCGAGACCGCCGCGGCCATCGCCTCGTTCAACCGGCTGGCCGGCACGAGCCGCTGGACGAGCGTCATCCCGCTCACCATGGTCGGCGCGGTGCCCGAACCCGCCAGGAAGAGGGCCGTCGCCAGCACCGCGGGCCCCGCGCCGAAGAGCCCGGCCGCCGCGGGCAGCAGCATCAGGCCGGCCATCGCCGCAACGCCGCCGAGCAGCCGGGCGGCCGGGCCGCGGCGCGGCCGCAGCAGCCCGGACACCAGCCCCGACACGCACGACCCGGCCGCCACCAGGCCCAGTAGCAGCCCCGCCAGCGAGCCGTGCCCGGTCGCGTCGGTGTACGCGATGGTGGTGACCTCCATCGAGCCGAACACCACCCCGGTGGCGAGGAACATCGGCAGCAGCACCCGGAGACCGCCGCGCCCGCCCGCCGGCCGGCCGGCCCCGCTCGTCCCCTCCCCGCCGGCAGCGCCCGCGGGCGCCGGGGCGAGCGGCGGTTCGGTGCCGCGCTGCACGGCCAGCAGCAGCACACCGGCCGTGCAGAGCACCCCCGCGGTGAGCAGCCCGGTCTCCGGGGTGAACGCCCGGCAGAGCAGGACGGCCAGCACCGGGCCGAGCATGAAGCAGAGCTCGTCCAGCGCCTGCTCCAGGGAGTTGGCGAGGTGCCGGCCGGCCTCGTCGCCGCGCAGCAGGTGCGCCCAGCGCGCCCGGACCATCCCCCCGACGTTGGGCGCCGTCGAGGAGGCCGCCCAGCACAGGAACAGCGTCCAGTCGGGTGTGCCGGACCGGACGCAGAGCAGCAGCCCCGCCGTCGGCACCGCGGCCGCCAGGACGGAGGGCACCGCGACCCGGGCCTGCCCGTACCGGTCGACCAGGCGGCCCAGCAGCGGCAGCAGGACGGCGAGGGAGACCATCCCGGCGGCGGAGACGGCCCCGGCCAGTGCGTAGGAGCCGCGCCGTTCCGAGATCAGGACGACGGCACAGACCCCGCTCATCGACATCGCGAGGCGGGCCGGCAGCGCGGCGAGGGTGAAGGCGAGCGCCCCGGGCAGGGCGAGGATGCGGCGGTACGAGGCGGACACGGGTCTCCCGGTCGAGGATCGGCGGTGCCACCAGCCTCGCCGCCGCGCGGGCCGCAGGTCCAACACCTGTTCGGCCCGATTCACGCACCTGCGTTGTCAATCGGCGGCCGGTTGCCTACGCTGCCGTGATCATGCCCCAGGACCTGCACCCCCGGCTGCTGCGCGGATTCGTCGCGACCGCCGAGACCCTCCACTTCGGCCGGGCGGCCGCGCTGCTGCACCTCGCCCAGCAGGCGCTCAGCCGGGACGTCCGGGCGCTGGAACGGCAGTTGGGCGTGGTGCTGTTCCACCGCACCACGCGCAGCGTCCAGCTGACCCCGGCCGGGGAGGCCCTGTTGCCGCAGGCCCGCCGCCTGCTGGCCCTGCACGACGAGATCGTCTCCGCCGTCCGGGCCCGGCCCCTGCTGGTCGACCTCGGCAACGACGTGGACGGCGCCGACCTCACCCCCGGCCGGCTGCTCGCCGCGGCCCGCGCCGCGGAGCCGGAGGCCGAGCTGCTCGCCCGGTTCCACGGCGGACTGGCCGCCGCCGCGGCGGAGTTGCTCGCGCACCGGCTGGACGTGGCCTTCGGCCGGCAGCCCGGCCTGCCCGCCCGGGTCCGGGCCCAACTCGCGCACGTCCCCGTCCGGCTGGAGCCGATGGCGGTCTTCCTGCCGGCCGACCACCCGCTGGCCGGCCGGGCGGCCGTCCCGGTGGCGGCCCTGGCCGGCCACCCCGTGGACGTCCTGGCCGGCAACCCGGCCACCACCGAGTGGACGGACCTGGGGCTCGACCTGCTGGCCGCGCACGGTCTGACGGCCGCACCCGGGCACGCCCCGCCGGTCGGCGTTCCGGAGCTCGCCCGCTACCTCGCCCGGCACCGCGAGCCGGTGCTGACCACCGTCGGCGGGCCCGAGGTGCCGGGCTGCGTCACCCGGCCGCTGGTCGACCCGGTGCCGCTCAGCCTGGTGGGCCTGGTGCACCGGCCCGGCCTGCGCCACCCCGGGCTGACCGCGCTGCTCGCCGCGGCGGCGGACCTGGGGCGCCGGGAGGGCTGGCTGCGGCGCCCGCCGGGCAGTTGGCTGCCGGCGGAGGACGCCGCCCTGCTGCCCGGAACGGGATGATCCGCGGTCCCGGTGGCGCGGTCGCGGCTACTTGTCCGCGACCAGGGTGCCGGCGGCGCCCCAGCTGTCGGCCGGGACCTCGTGGATCCACACCTGGACGGTCTCGGCCGGGATCTCGTAGGCCTCGACGAAGGCGTCGGTGATCTTCTTGACCAGCTCGCGCTTCAGCTCGACGGTGCGGGGGCCCTGCTGCACGGTGACGATCGGCATGGTGCTCTCCTCGGTCCTCGGCCGTCCGGTGCGGCTCCTCCGCCCGGCCCGGCCTCCTGGGAGGAGTCCACACCCGGGGGTGGGCCGCGACCCAGACCCGATCGGCTCCGACAGCGATCACGAACCCTGATCGTTGCAGGTCAGTGGCTGTTCTCCGCAGGCATGGCGGACTGCGCCCGGTCCTGCCGGCAGGCGCTGAGCAGCAGCCGGGGCAGCGGTGCGCCGCGCCGGACGGCCAGCGAGGTGGGCAGGGCGAGGCGGGGGGTGCGCAGCGGACGGAAGGCCACCCGGCCCGCCACCGTCCTGCGGGCGTTCTCCGTGTAGACCACCGTCCAGGTGGCCGGGCCGGAGCCGATGGCGGCGAGGGTGTCCTGCAGGGTGCCGGAGGCCGGGCCCGGGACGGGCTCGAAGCCCGCCTCGCGGCAGGCGGCCGTCACCAGGTCGACCAGGGCGGGGTGGTTGCGCCGCTCGGTGAGCCGCAGCGGGAGGGCGGCGAGGTCGGCGAGGTCGATCGCGTCCTGCTCGGCGAGCGGGTGCCGGGCGGGCAGCGCGACGGTCAACTCGTCCTCCCAGAGCGCGAGGAGGCGCAGCTCGCCGTCCTGCTCCGGTCGGACGCCGCGGACGAAGGCGGCGTCGAGCCGGCCGTCCGCGAGCCGGGCCAGCCGCTCGGCGGCGGGCAGCGCGCAGAGTTCCACCTCCACGCCGGGGGCGTGCCGTTCGTAGGCGTCGAGGATGCGGTCGAGGCGGGCGCCGAGGCCGGTGACCGTGCCGAGGCGGAGGCGGTCCGGGGCGGTGAGCGTGGCGGCGAGGGCGCGCGCGGACCGCTCGGCGTCCAGGACGGCGCGGGCCGCGGGCAGGAAGCGTTCTCCGCTCGGGGTGAGCCGGACGTGGCGGGGCGAGCGGTCGAACAGCTCGACCTTCAACTCCCGCTCCAGGCGGCGGACCTGCTGGCTGACGGCGGGCTGTCCGAGCAGCAGCCGCTCGGCGGCCCGGCCGAAGTGCAGTTCCTCGGCGACGGCGACGAAGCAGTGCAGCTGCCGCAGTTCCATGGCCGTACCCCCCGCTCGACCTGTGACTGTAGCCGACGGCGGAGCGGGCCGGCCGGGCCCGGGCACGGCGGCGCCCCCGCCGTCGGTGTCGGCGGGGGCGTGGCCGGGTGTCGCGAACCGTACTGCCGTCAGGCGGACTTGACGGCGGAGATGTCGAAGGTGAGCTTGACCTTCTCGCCGATCAGCACGCCGCCGGTCTCCAGCGCGGCGTTGTAGGTCAGGCCCCACTCGGTGCGGTCCACGGTGGTGCGGCCCTCGAAGCCGATCCGGGCGGCACCGTACGGGTCGGTGGCGTGGCCGGTGTAGTCGAGGTCGAGGACGACCGGCTTGGTGACGTCCTTGATGGTGAGGTCACCGGTCATCCGGTAGGTGTCCTCGCCGATCCGCTCGGCGGAGGTGGAGGTGAACCGGATCTCCGGGTACGTCTCGGCGGCGAAGAAGTCGCCGGTGCGCAGGTGCTCGTCGCGCTGGGCCTGGCTGGTGTCCACGCTGGCGACCTTGATGACCAGCTCGGCGGAGGAGTTGCCGGGCTCGGCGCCGTCCAGCTTGAGCTTGCCGTCGTACTCGGTGAACTCGCCCCGGACGTTGGTCACCATCGCGTGGCGGACGGCGAAGCCGATCCGGCTGTGCGCGGGGTCGATGGCCCACTCGCCGCTCAGGTGGCCCAGGTCCGGGCCGTTGACGGCGGCCGGGGTGGTGGCGACGGCGGTGGCGGTGTCGTTGCGGCGGCTGAAGATGCCCATGGCTTCCTCCTCTGGTGCGAAGCCATATTGTTTAGGCTTCAACTTGTTGGCTCCACCATAACCCCATCTGGTTCAAAGTTCAACCATCAGTTTCGTCCGGCAGTTTCGTCCGGCCGGCGAACGGCGGCAGGGCCGCCCCCGGAGACCCCGGCTAGGGTGAACCGGTCGGCCCACGGAAGGTTCCACCCATGGACGCGCTGCACGCCCTCTGGCAGGACGGCGGCCGGCTCGCCCTCTGGGCCGAGAGCGGCGCCGCGTACCACGACCGGCCGACCCGCCCCGGGCCCGGAGCCGGCCCCGCCGCACACCCCTACGCCCTCCCCGCCGCCGCCGTCGCCCGGCTGCTCGCCGGCCTCGGCCCCGGCCCCGGCTGGCTCGCCGCCCAGGCCGCCGAACGCTGGGCGACCCTGCACCTGCCCTCGCTCGGCGGCGCCCCCGCCCCCTCGCCCCAACTGCCCACCGGCACCCGCCCGCAGGGCGCCGCCCCCACCCCCTGGCGGGTCCCCGTCCTCGTCCTCGAAGGCCCGCGCACCGCCCAACTCCTCGGCGCCCTCTTCGACCCGCACCGTGCCACCGCCCACTGCCAACCCGACGACGGCCCGCCCACCGAACTCGCCTACGGCTCCTCGCTGCGCTGGCTCACCGCCGTGCACGACCTCGCCTGGCGGCTGGTCGGCCGCGGCCGCGTCCTGCCCGCCCTCCACGAGGCCGACGGCACCCCGTACGCCCGCTGGCGGCCCGCACCCGACGGCGAGGACCGCGCCGAGGCCGCCGCCCTCGCCGCCGGCTGCCCGCGGGTCTGCCTCGCCACCGACCCGGCGGCCGCCGCCGGCCCCCGCCGGGCCGACACCCTGCTCGCCGACGCGCTCGACACCCTCACCGACCTGGAGGCCCGGGCCGCCCTCGCCGACCTGCCGCCCCCACCCGGCGACGACCCCTGGCTGACCGCCCTGCATGCCCCCGACGCCCGCCTCGACACCGTCCCCGACGGACTCGCCGAACGCCTCGCCGCCTGGCACGCCCGGGTCCCCGCCGACCTCGCCGTCCGGCTGGTGCTGCGGCTCGTCGAACCGCTCGGCCCCACCGAGGAGGAACCCGAGGGCCGCGCCGACGACGACTGGCGGCTCGACCTGCTGCTCCGGGCCGCCGACCGGCCGTCCCTGCTCGTCCCCGCCGCCGACCTGTGGGCGCAGGGCCCCGGCCACGCCGCCCTCGCCCGCACCGTCCCCGACCCCGCGGCCGCCCTCGCCGCCGAACTCGACCGGGCCGCCCTGCTCCACCCCGCCCTGCGCACCACCGCCCGCGAGATCCGGCCCACCGGCCTCGCCCTCGACCGGGCCGGCGCCCTCGCCTTCCTCCGCGACGCAGCCCCCGCACTCGACCGCGCCGGCTTCGGCATCCTGCTGCCCGCCTGGTGGCAGCGCCGCCCCCGGCTCGGACTCACCCTCACCGCCCGCACCGCCACCCCCGGCACCGTCGACCGGCCCTCCCGCATCGACCGCGACGACCTGCTCGCCTTCCGCTGGCAGGCCGCCCTCGGCGACACCCCCCTCACCGAGGACGAACTCGCCGAACTCGCCGCCGCCCAACAAGGGCTCGTCCGCCTCCGCGGCCGCTGGACGGAGGTCGACACCGCCCAGATCCGCGCCGCCCACGCCTTCCTCACCCGCCACGCCACCGGCACCATGGACCGCGCCGACCTGCTCCGGCTCGCCCTCGACGAGACCGCGCACATCGCCGGCCTCCCCGTCACCGCCGTCCACGCCGACGGACCGATCGGCGACCTGCTCGCCGGCCGCGCCGGCACGGACCCCGCCGACACCTCGGACGAGGCCGCCCCGCCCGGATTCCACGGCGAACTCCGCCCCTACCAGCGGCGCGGCGCCGCCTGGCTGCACGCCCTCGGCGGACTCGGCCTCGGCGCCGTCCTCGCCGACGACATGGGACTCGGCAAGACCGTCCAGACGCTCGCCCTGCTCGCCCGCGAGCACGCCGAGGGCGCCACCGGACCCACCCTGCTGGTCTGCCCGACCTCCATGGTCGGCACCTGGCAGCGGGAGGCCGCCCGCTTCACCCCCGGCCTGCGCGTCCGGCTCCACCACGGCCCCGAACGCGGCACCGCCCGCACCGCCGCGGCCGCCGACCTCGTCGTGACCAGCTACGACACCGTCCGCCGCGACGCCGCCGACCTCGCCGCCGTCCGCTGGCGCCGGATCGTCGCCGACGAGGCCCAGGCCGTCAAGAACACCGCCACCGACCGCTCCCGCGCCCTGCGCTCGCTGCCCTCCGGCCCGCGGATCGCCCTCACCGGCACCCCCGTGGAGAACCGGCTCGCCGAACTCCACGCCGTCCTCGACTTCGCCAACCCGGGACTCTTCGGCAGCGCCGAGTCCTTCCGCGAACGCTTCGCCGTCCCCGTCGAGCGGAACGCCAACCCGGCCGCCGCCGAACGGCTGCGCCGGCTCGCCGGGCCGTTCCTGCTGCGCCGGGTCAAGAGCGACCCCGCGATCGCCCTCGACCTGCCCGCCAAGCAGGAGTTCACCGTCCCGTGCGGGCTCACCGCCGAACAGGCCGGCCTCTACCGGGCGGTGGTCGCCGACCTGATGCAGCGCCTCGACGGGACCCGCGGCGTCGAACGCAAGGGCGCGGTGCTCTCCGCCCTCGGCCGGCTCAAGCAGGTCTGCAACCACCCCGCCCAACTCGTCCGCGACCGCGGCCCGCTGGCCGGCCGCTCGGGCAAGATCGACCGGCTGGAGGAGATCCTCGCCGCGGCCCTCGCGGGAGGCGAGCGCACCCTGGTCTTCAGCCAGTACACCGAGTTCACCGCCCGGCTCCGCCCCCACCTCGCCGAGCGGCTCGGCACCGAGGTCCTCCACCTGCACGGCGGCACGCCCCGGCCGGAGCGCGAGCGGCTCGTCCGGCGCTTCCAGGAGCCCGGCGGGCCCGGGGTGTTCCTGCTCTCGCTGCGGGCCGGCGGCACCGGACTCACCCTCACCGCCGCCAACCAGGTCGTCCACCTCGACCGGTGGTGGAACCCGGCCGTCGAGGACCAGGCCACCGACCGGGTCCACCGGATCGGCCAGCGCCGCGGCGTGCAGGTCCGCCGGCTGGTCTGCACCGGCACCGTCGAGGAACGGATCGCCGACCTCGTCGAGGCCAAGCGGACCCTGGCCGGCACCGTCGTCGGCGAGGGCGAGCAGTGGATCACCGAACTCTCCGCCGACGCCCTGCGCGACCTGCTCACCCTCTCCGCCGACGCCACCGGAGCCTGACCGCCGTGACCGCCGAACGCCCTGACGAACGCTCCGCCGAACGTCCCGACACCCGCCCCGCCGCCGGCCCGGCCGGGGCGGACCGCGCCTTCTGGGACGGCGACTTCACCCTCCGCACGGACGACGAGGACCGCCCGGCAGCCCCCGCCCTGGACCCGCTCGGCCCGTCCGGCAGCACCGTGCGCGGCCGCGACCTCGCCGACCTCCTCGCCCCCGCCTACCGGCGGTTCACCGGCACGGGCTGAGCGCACCGCGCCCCCCGGCCGCCCGGTGTCACGTTTCCGGGCGCCGCACCGTCCCCTTGCGAGAACAGCGCGACGCCCCAGGAGGCACGGCCATGGCCCGCATACCGCTCACCCCGCCCCGCACCCTGCTCAACCGCATCGGCGCCTGGTACTCCCGGCGGACGTACGGCAAGGTCCTCGACCCCGGGCTCGCCCTCGGCCACAACAGCCGGGTGCTGCTCACCTTCGTCCGCACCGAGCGCGGCGTCGCCCGCTGGAACGCCCTCGACCCCGGCCTCAAGCACCTCGCCGTGATGGCCGCCGCCGCCCGGATCAACTGCTCCTGGTGCCTGGACTACGGCCACTGGGCCGCGGACGGACTCGGCCTGCCGCTCGACAAGATCGCCCTGGTGCCGCAGTGGCGGGAGCACACCGAGGCGTTCACCGAACTCGAACAGCAGGTGATGGCCTACGCCGAGGCGGTGACCGAGACCGAGCCCGCCGTCACCGACGAACTCGCCGCCGCCCTGCTCGCCCGGCTCGGCGAGGCCGCCTTCGTCGAACTCACCGCCATGGCCGCGCTGGAGAACTTCCGCTCGCGCATCAACAGCGCCTTCGGCCTGACCAGCCAGGGCTTCTCCGCGGCCTGCGCCGTCCCGGCCCCGACCGCGTAGCCCCGCGGCCGCCCGCCCCGTCCGGCCGGTGCGGCGGAAAACCCCCTGCGCGGCCGGGCGGCCGGCTGACAGGGTGGGCCGGTGACCGAACTGCGCCAGATCCGCGCCGACTTCGACGAGCGCACCATCGTCGTCTACCAGGCGTACGGGCCGGCGATCGCCGGCCCGGCCGTCGCCGCCGGGCGGTTCGTCGAACCGTTCTCGCGCGGCCGGATGACCTGGATCAAGCCCTCCTTCCGCTGGCTGATGCACCGCAGCAACTGGGCCCGCAAGCCGGGGCAGGAGCGGGTGCTGGCCGTCCGGATCACCCGTGAGGGCTGGGAGAGCGCCCTGGCCGCCGCCGCCCCGACCACCGGGGACCCGGACGTGCTCGCCCGGGCCGCCGTGCACGTCCAGTGGGACCCGGAGCGGTCCGCGGCGGGCGCCCCGCTCAACCACTACAGCATCCAGATCGGGGTGGGCCGAGCCATGATCGGCGCCCTGGTCGACGAGTGGACCGTCTCGGTCACCGACCTCACGCCCCAGGTGCACCGGATCGCCGGGCTCATCCGGGCCGGGCGCAACGCCCAGGCCGTCCGGCTGCTGCCGCCCGAGCGCCCCTACCCGCTGGCACCCGAACTGGCCCGCCGCCTCGGGATCGCCCCGCGCCGCTGACGGCCGTCCGGCCGGGGCGTCAGACGGGGCGGCGGCCGGTGCCGGTGACCGCGGTGAAATCGGCGACGAAGCGGCCCAGCAGCCGGGCCAGGTCGGCGCGGTCCTCCGGGCTCCAACCGGCCGTGGTCTCGGCCACCACCCCGCGGCGGAAAGCGTGCACCCGGTCGAGCAGCGCCCGGCCGTCCGCGGTGAGCCGCAGCAGCGAACGGCGACCGTCCGCCTGGTCGGCCTCGCGGCGCAGCAGCCCCGCGGCCAGCGCCTGGGCGGCCAGCCGGCTGGCCCGCGGCTGGTCCACGCCGAGCGCGGCGGCTGCTTCGGTCACGGTGAGCGCGGAGGCGTCCTCCACCGCGTCCAGCAGTTCCACCACGCCGTCCGGCGGCGCGGTCGACGCGCCGCCGGCAGGCGGTCCCGTCCGGTGGGCGGCGAGCCGGGCCAGCGCCCGCCGGGACTGGCTGCGGCGCAGCGCCACCAGCGCACGGGCGATCTCGGCGACCTGCGCGTCGGCCGCCGGCTGCGCCTCGGAAACGTCCTTGCGGTCCATCGCCGCCCCGGTCCATAGTGGAGAACAATTGCATGTCATTCTACATGGATATGGGGGAGCCGCCATGGCCGCCGACCCGACCGACCGCCCCATCGGCTACTGGCTGAAGCACCTGCACGACCTCCTGGAGGACGGGTTCGCCGCCGACCTCGCCGACCTCGGCGTCGACCGGCGCCGGTGGCAGGCGCTGCACACCCTGGCCGGCGGCCCGCACACGCCGGACGGGCTCGCCGTCGCCCTCGCCCCGTTCCGGACCGGCGCGCGGGCCGGCGACGGCGGCCCGCTGCGCGGCCCCGACGGGCTGATGGCACGCGGCTGGGCCGAACCCGCGGACGGTGGTGCGTTCCGCCTCACCGCCGCCGGCCGCGACCTCCACGACGCGGTCGAGGCCCGGGTCGCCGAGCTGCGGACCGCCGTCCTGGCCGGCCTGACCCGTGATCAGTACGCGGAGACCGTCCGCGTCCTGGCCGTCATGGCGGCCAACCTCGAACGCCGGGCCGGGGCGTCCGCGTGACCGGCGGCTCGGGCGGCTCCGGCGGCTTTCGCGGTGGGCAGTGGGGCGACCGCGGGCTCGCCGAGGACGGAACCATCGCCCGCGAGGGCTCCCTCGACCGCGTCCCGACGGCCTTCCGCCCGCTCGTCGACGCGGTCCGCACCCGGACGTCCGCCCTCTTCGGGGCCGGCCGGCTGCACAGCGCCTACCTCTACGGCAGCATCCCGCGCGGGACGGCCGTCCCCGGGGTCTCCGACCTCGACCTGCTGCTCGCCCTGCACCGGGAGCCGACCGGGGCCGACCGTGCCGACGCCGAGGCCCTCGGCGCCGGCCTCGACCGGGACTTCCCGGTGGTCGACGGCGCCGGGGTGCTCGTCCATGGCGCGGCCACCCTGCTCGGTCCGCTCGAACGCCACGACCTGGGTTTCTTCGTGGCCTGCCTGTGCACCCCGCTGATCGGGGGCGACCTCGCCCGGGAGCTGCCCCGCTACCGGCCGAGCCGTCTGCTCGCCCGCGAGACCAACGGCGACCTGGCGCTCGCCCTGCCCCGCTGGCGGGAGCGCCTGGCCGCAGACCCGGACGAGGAAGAGCGCCGGCGGCTCGCCCGGGGGATCTCCCGCCGGCTGGTGCGGACGGGATTCACCCTGGTCATGCCCGACTGGAACGGCTGGACGAGCGACCTCGCCCGGTCCGCCGAGGTCTTCGCCGCCCGCTACCCCGCCCGCGCCGACCAGATGCGCCTGGCCGCCGCGACCGCCCGCACCCCCACCCCCGACCCCGCCGTGCCGGCCCTCCTGGTGGCCGACCTCGCCCCCTGGCTCGCCGCCGAGTACACCGCCGTCCACGGCACCAAGGCACCCCGCCCCTGACCGGCGGCCGGGCGGCGGCGGGCCGGGGGCGGCGCGCTGATTGCTGCAGTTAGCAGCCTGCTTGCAATTGCAAGCAGTGCTGTGCATGCTGGAGGCATGGCCTCACTGAACGTCGGCTCGCTCGGCGAGTACATCCGCGAGCAGCGCCGGAACGCGCAGTTCTCGCTGCGTCAGCTGGCCGAGGCGGCCGGGGTGTCCAACCCCTACCTCAGTCAGATCGAGCGCGGACTGCGCAAGCCCAGCGCGGAGATCCTGCAGCAGATCGCCAAGGCGCTGCGGATCTCGGCCGAGACGCTCTACGTGCAGGCCGGAATCCTGGAGGAGCGGCGCGAGGAGGGGCTCGAACTCCGCGTCGCGATCCTCGCCGACCCCCTGATCAACGAACGGCAGAAGCAGGCCCTGCTCGCCGTCTACGACGCCTTCCTCAAGGAGAACCGCGAGAGCGCGCCCGCGCCCGACGCGTCTCCTGCCGCAGAGGACTGACCCGCCGCCGGGGCGACGGCGCCCCGGCGGCGGCACCGCACCAGACCACCGCACGCACCAGCAACGCCCGGGAGGACCGGCCATGCCGATCACCGACGACATCAAGAAGACCCTCAGCGACCCGACCCCGCTCTACGCCCTCGCCGGCGCCGGCGACCTCGCCTACGAGAAGCTCCGCGAAGTCCCCGGCAAGGTCGAGGCCCTCGCCGCCGACCGCAAGGCCGCCCAGGAGAAGGCCGCCGCCCGGCTGCAGGAGGCGCAGGGCCTGCTGGTCGAGGCCCAGGGCAAGGTCACCGAGGCCGTCACCGCGCTGCCCGCCGAGCTCAAGGACCTGAAGGAGCTCCAGGAGAAGGCCCAGACCTTCGCCCTGCAGCAGGTCGGCCGTGCCGCCGAGTTCGCGGTCAAGGCCAAGGAGGCCTACGACGAGCTGGCCGAGCGCGGCAAGGCCGTCGTCGAGAAGAACCGCACCGGCACCGTCGAGCCCGCGGGCGAGGTGGCCGCCGAGGCGGCGGTGACCGAGGTCGCCCTCGACGCCGAGCCGGCCGCGGCCCCCGAGGAGAGTGCCCAGGACGGGCCGGCCGAGCCGGCCCCCACCGCCAAGAAGGCCGCCCGCGCCCGCAAGTCCACCGGCAAGTAACGGGAAGGCCCGCAGGTCCGCCGTCCCGGGCACGCCCGGGCGGTTCGGATCGTTGTCCCCGACGCGGGCCGCCCGCCGTGCCACCATGGGCGGAGGAGCCGAGGCCGCAGTGAGGAGTCCGCAGTGTTCCACATCCTGCTCTTCGACGTGCTCAACCCCTTCTGGTGGTTGTCCGTCGCGATCATCGGCTTCAAGCTGTTCGCCTTCGTGGACGCGGCGATCCGCCGCGAGGACGCCTACCGGGCCGCGGACAAGAAGACCAAGGGCTTCTGGCTGATCGTGCTGGGTCTCGCGCTCGGCATCGACCTGCTCCTCGGCGCCAACGTCCTCGGCAACTTCCTCACCCTGATCGGCCTGGTCGCGGCCATCGTCTACGTGGTCGACGTGCGGCCCGCGATCAAGCAGCTCACCGACGGCCGCGGCGGCGGCAACCGGCGGAACATCGGCCCGTACGGGCCCTGGTAGGCCTGGTAGGAGCGTCCGCCCGACGACGCCCCGTCCGACGACACGCCGAGAGGGCGGCACCCCCGCAAGGGTGCCGCCCTCTCGGCGTCCGGTGGTTCAGCCCATCAGGGCGGGCATCGGATTGCGCTCCAGCAGCAGCACCGCGACGTCGTCCGTCAGGGCACCGCCGTTCAGCTCCTCGACCTCGGCGAGCGCGCTGTCGACCAGCCGACCCCGGGTGAGCCCGGTCGCGTGGTGGTCGGCGATCAGCTCGATCAGACCGTCCTGGCCGAGCCGGCGCGACCCGGCCCCGACCCGGCCCTCGACCAGGCCGTCGGTGTAGAGCAGCAGACTCCACCCGGGCCGCAGCTCCAGCTCCACGGCGGGCCAGGCGGCCAGCCCGTCGTCGCAGGGCAGCAGGCCCAGCGCCGGACCGGCCTGGTCCGCCGGCAGCAGCCGCGGCGGCCCGTCGGGGCCGAGCAGCAGCGGCGCCGGGTGGCCCGCCAGGAACAGCCGCACCGTCTCGACCGGCAGGGTGCCGGCAGCGCCGTCCGCGGCCGTGACGCCCACGGCCGTGCCGTCGGCCGGGTCGGCACCGACGGTCTCCGCGCCCGGGACGAGGACCAGCATGCACAGCGTCGCGAAGATCTCGTCGCTGCGCCGCTCGTGCTCCAGCACGTGCTGGAGGGTGGTGAGCAGCTCCTGCCCGGTGAGCCCGGCGAAGACCAAAGTCCGCCACGCTATCCGCAGGGCCACGCCGAGCGCGGCCTCGTCCGGCCCGTGCCCGCAGACGTCGCCGATGACCACGTGCACCGTGCCGTCGTCGGTGCGGACGGCGTCGTAGAAGTCGCCGCCGAGCAGCGCCCGGCGGCGGCCGGGCCGGTAGCGGCGGGTGAAGGCCAGACCCGCGCCGTCGAGCAGCGGGGTCGGCAGCAGGTGCCGCTGCAGGCGGGCGTTCTCCTGGCCACGGAGTTCGGCCTCGACGAGCCGGCGCTGCGACTCGTCGGCCCGTTTGCGCTCGACCGCGTACCGCAGGGCGCGGGCCAGCAGCGGGCCGTCCGTCTCGCGCTTGACCAGGAAGTCCTGGGCGCCGGCGGCCACGGCCGCGGCACCGAGTTCGGCGCCGGCCGCGTCGGTGAGGACGACCAGGGCGACGTGCGGGGCGCGGCGGCGCAGCTCGCGCAGCCCATCCAGCCCGTCGGACGGGAAGTGCTCGTCGGCGGCGGGCCCGCCCTGGGTGCCGTGGGCCGGGGCGGCGAGGTCGAGCAGGACGCAGTTGAAGTCCACCGGGCGCTGACGGGTGCGCCGGGCGACCATCGGGACGGGGGCCAGCAGCGCGGCGGCCTCCTCGATGCCCCCGGCGCGGTGCAGCTCGACCCGGGCGCCGCTCTCGGCGACCAGCGACTCGATCAGGCTGACGTCCCCGGAGCCGGCGTCCGCGACGACCAGCAGCCGGTACGGCGCCTCGTCGGAGGGCTCGCCCCGCTCGGACGGGGTCGTCCGCGGATGCGGTATCGGCGCCGGCTCGCGGGCCCCGTCGGGGCGGGCCGACCTGGGGGCGCCGGTCTCCGCGGCCGCCTTGGCCCGCTGGGCGACCGGTCGGCCGGCGGCGGGGCGCCCGGCCGCGTCGGTGGTGGGCGTGCTCGTTCCGGTGCCCGCGCGGCGCGCGGTGTCGGCGGCATCGGCGGCGCCGAGCCTGGCAGCGGCAGCGGATGCCCGCCCGTCTCCCGTTGCGGGCATTGGTCGATCCTTCCTTTCCCCGACTGCCCAACGGCTGACGTCCGTGCGCAGTGCCCGCCTGGCACCGCGGGTCGGGGAGCTTCTCGCGACCATAACGTGATCTCCGGGGATTTCTCTGACTGGCGGCCGCTGCTGTGGTTATTGCCACGCTCTCGGCGGCGTTCGCGATTACCGTGAGGGCCCTGCGAGGGGGGACTGAGGGGGATTGCGGAGGGGACTGACAGGAGGTCGGTGGCGGTGACGCAGATCACGCTTGTGCAGGGTGACATCACGGATCAGCAGGTGGACGTGGTGGTGAACGCCGCGAACTCGTCGCTGCTGGGCGGCGGCGGGGTGGACGGCGCGATCCACCGCAGGGGCGGTCCGGACATCCTGGCGGACTGCCGTCGGTTGCGAGCCTCGCACTACGGCAAGGGGTTGCCGACCGGCCGGGCCGTCTCGACGACGGCCGGGCGGCTGCCGGCCCGGTGGGTGGTGCACACCGTGGGGCCGGTGTTCCTGGCGGAGGATCGGGCTGAGCGGGCTGGGCTGCTGGCCTCCTGCTATCGGGAGTCACTCAGGGTGGCGGTGGAGCTGGGGGCGCGTTCGGTGGCCTTCCCGGCGATCTCCGCCGGGATCTACGGGTGGCCGCTGGACGACGCGGCGCGGATCGCCCTCACGACGGTCGCGGACGAGGTGGCCGGAGGCCGGGCGGGCGAGGTCGCCGAGGTGCGCTTCGTGCTGTTCGGGGCCGAGGTCTACGGGGTGTTCGAGCGGGTGTGGCGCGCGCTGGATTCGGAAGTCTGAGGGCCGGCCCGTCCGCGGCGGTGCCGGCGCCGTGCGTGGTCGGGGGCCCGTGGTGTGTGCGGTCGGGGCCCGTGGTGTGCGATGTGTGCGGTGTGACGCAGCGGAGCTGACGGAACCTCACGTGGCGGTCGGCAGTTCGTGCGATCGATTCCATGGTGGCGTGACGAGGCGTCAACACGCCAGAGGAATTCGATAACTCGTTCGAGTGAATCCGCCGCTCCGCACAGCCGAGCCGTTCCGCAGGCCCGTCCGCGCCGGCAGGCGGACCCGTGCCGGGCCGGCCCGCTACGGCGCCAGGGCGGACCAGGCCACGGTGACCTCCCCGTGCCGCCACCTGCGGGTGTCCACCAGCGGCCAGCCCTGCGCCAGCGCGGCGCAGGCGGCCGTCCAGCGCTGCCGGGCGCCGAAGGCGGCGTACGGCGCCGCCGCGGCCCAGGCCCGGTCGAACTCGGTGAGGAAGGCGTGCACCGGCCGCCCCGGCACGTTGTGGTGGATCAGCGCCTTCGGCAGCCGTTCGGCCAGGTCGGAGGGGGTGTGCAGATCGGCGAGCCGGGCCGCGAAGGTGACGGTGCGGGGCCCCTCCGGTCCGAGCGCCACCCACACGTGGCGGCGGCCGATCTCGTCGCAGGTGCCCTCGACCAGCAGGCCGTCCGGGGCCAGCCGGTCGCAGAGCCGCTCCCAGACCGCGGCCACCGACTCCTCCTCGTACTGCCGCAGCACGTTGGCGGCCCGGACGAGGTGCGCCGAGGCGCCGTCCAGCGGCACCTCGAAGCCGCCCCGCCGGAAGGTCAGCAGCGGCGGGTCCGCGTACGGCAGGGCGGCCGCCACCCGGGCCGGCTCGATCTCGATGCCCACCACCCGGACGTCCGGCCGGCCGGCCCGCAGTCGGGAGGCGAGTTCGACGGCCGTCCACGGGGCCGCCCCGTAGCCGAGGTCCACCGCGATCGGCGGCTGCGGGGCCGCGCGCAGCGTCCGGGCCATGGTGTGGACGATCCAGCGGTCCATCCGGCGCAGCCGGTTGGTGTTGGTGGTGCCCCGGGTCACCGTCCCGACCGGCCGGGTCGAACGCGGCCCGCGGGCGGGGGAGGGGTCGAAGGCGGCCATGCCCGCAGCGTACGCGGCGGCCCGGGCGGTGGTGGCGGCCGTCCGGCCCCCGGCCCGGAGCCCCGGCGTCGGATCCGGGCCGCGTGCGCCGGGCCACGGGTTCCGGCCGTGGCGGGCCCGCAGGCGGTCTCACCGGTCATCCGGGAATACCCGCCGCAGCTCCCCTGGTTGGCACACTGGACGTCCGTCCGCCCGGAACGACCGGTTCCGGGCGGCTGCGCGTCGGACGCGGACCGCCGCGGCCGGGCCCACCGCCCGCCGGGGCCCGCGCCCCTGCCCGCACGACCGGATGCACCATCGACCGGGGAGCACGAGGAGGCTTCAGCCAGGTGACGCAGCACCCCGTACGCGCGGCCCGCCGCGAGCGGCTCGCGCAGCCGGGCACGGGCCCGGCGCAGACCGCCGGCACCGCCCCGTCGGCCCGTCGCGGCCGCCTCCAGGCGCTGATCGGCGGGCGGCCGCGGCGTCCGCGGCGGATCGCCATGCTGAGCGTCCACACCTCGCCGCTGCACCAGCCGGGCACCGGCGACGCCGGCGGCATGAACGTCTACATCGTGGAGCTCGCCAAGCGCCTCGCCGAGCTGGACATCGAGGTCGAGGTGTTCACCCGGGCGATCGCCTCCGACGACGCCCCGACCGTGCAGCTCGCCCCCGGCGTGCTCGTCCGCCACGTCACCGCCGGGCCGTACGAGGGCTTGGTCAAGGAGGACCTGCCGGCCCAGCTCTGCGCCTTCACCCACGGGGTGCTGCGCACCGAGGCCGGCCACCGCCCCGGCCACTACGACCTGGTGCACTCGCACTACTGGCTGTCCGGGCAGGTCGGCTGGCTGGCCGCGGAGCGCTGGGGCGTCCCGCTGGTGCACACCATGCACACCATGGCGAAGGTCAAGAACGCCTCGCTGGCCGAGGGCGACACCCCCGAGCCGGTCGCCCGGGTGATCGGCGAGACGCAGGTCGTGGAGGCCGCGGACCGGCTGATCGCCAACACCGCCGAGGAGGCGGCCGAGCTCTCGCACCACTACGACGCCCGCGGCGACCAGCTCGCGGTCGTCCACCCCGGCGTCAACCTGGACGTCTTCCGTCCCGGCAGCCGGTCGGCCGCCCGGGCCGCCCTCGGGCTGCCGCAGGACGCCGCGGTGCTGCTGTTCGCCGGCCGGATACAGCCGCTCAAGGCGCCCGACGTGCTGCTCCGCGCGGTCGCCGTGCTGCTGGCCCGGCGGCCCGAGCTGCGCGAGCGGCTGGTCGTCCCGGTGGTCGGCGGGCCGTCCGGCACCGGCCTCGCGAAGCCGGAGAGCCTGCACAAGCTGGCCGCCCAGCTGGGCATCTCGGACGTCGTCCGCTTCCACCCGCCGGTGGGCCAGGCACGGCTCGCCGAGTGGTACCGCGCCGCGACCGCGCTGGTGATGCCCTCCTACAGCGAGTCCTTCGGCCTGGTCGCCCTGGAGGCGCAGGCCTGCGGCACCCCGGTGGTGGCGGCCGCGGTCGGCGGCCTGCCCGTCGCCGTCCGGGACGGCGTCACCGGCAGCCTGGTGCACGGCCACGACCCCGCCCGGTGGGCGGCGGCGCTGGAGCCGTACGCCACCGCCCCCGAGCTGGTGCGCGAGCGCGGCGCGGCGGCGGCCCGGCACGCGGCGGGGTTCGGCTGGGACACCGCGGCCGCCGCCACCGCGGAGGTCTACGCCCAGGCGATGGCCCGCCCGGCCGGCGGGCTCCGGCTCGCCTGAGGCACCGCACGGGGCGCCCGTCGCCCCGTGCCCGCCGGGTTTCCCCGCGCCCCTGCTGGGTGCCGGGCCGTACCGCCGAGTAGCGTCGGCGTCATGGCATTCCGTACCAAGGACGAGGCGCTGACCCTGCTGCGCACCGCGCTCGACGAGGCCGGGGTGGGGTGGGAGCCGGCCGTGACCGACCCGTACACGCTGGTCGCGACGCTGCCCGGCACCCGCAAGCTGTCCACCACCTGCGCGCTGCGGGTGGGCGACCACACCCTGTCGGTCAACGCGTTCGTGATCCGCCGGCCGGACGAGAACCACGAGGCCGTCTACCGCTGGCTGCTGGAGCGCAACACCAGGCTGTACGGCGTCGCGTACGCCGTCGACCGGCTCGGCGACGTCTACCTCGCCGGGCGGCTGCCGCTGGAGGCGCTCACCCCGGACGCCGTCGACCGGCTGCTCGGCACCGTCCTGGACAACGCCGACGAGCCCTTCAACACCCTGCTGGAGCTGGGCTTCGCCACCGCGATCCGCCGCGAGTGGGAGTGGCGCACCAAGCGCGGCGAGTCCACCCGGAACCTCTCGGCCTTCGCCCACCTGGCCGGCCCGGGCGCCGACGGGCCCGCGGCGGACGCCCCCGGGCCGGTCGCGGCCGACTGAGCGGGACGGGCGGTCAGGCGCCCGCGGTGCTCGCGGCCGGCTCGGCGGCGACGGTGTCGGCCGCCCGGTCGGCCGCGACCGGGGCCCCGGCCGGAGCCGCGGCCGGTGCGGGCCGCCGGCCGAGCAGCAGGAAGGCCCCCGCCGCGACCGTGCCGAAGACGGCGCAGGCACCCCAGACCGCCCGGCCGCCGGCGTGCTCCAGCAGGTAGCCGCCGGCCGCCGGGCCGACGAACGAGGCCAGCGACCAGGAGAGCGAGTAGACGCCCTGGTAGCGGCCGCGGGCCCGGGCCGGGGACAGCTCGGCGACCAGGCCCATCATGGTCGGCGCGGCCATGATCTCGCCGATCGTCCAGACCGCCACGGTGGCGGCGTAGAACCCGGCCGAGCCGCCGGCCAGCGCGGTCAGGCCGAAGCCCCAGCCGGTCAGCAGGGAGCTGGCGACCAGCAGGCCCGTCCGGCTGCGGCCCTCCATCGCCCGGGTGAGCGGCAGCTGCAGCAGCACGATCAGCACGCCGTTGAGGCCGATGACCAGGCCGTACCGGGCCGCCGAGATGCCGGCCAGGCCCATGTCGACGGCCAGCGTGGTGCTGCCCTGCTGGGCGACCACGGCCAGCAGCAGGTTCACCGCCACCAGCGCCATGAACCGGCCGTCCCGGAAGACCGTGCCCAGGCCCGCCGGGGGCTCCGCCGCAACGGCGCCGGCCGCGGCCGCGCCCGCCGGTCGCTGCTCGGGACGGGACTCCGGCCGGGACTCGGGGACGCGGACGAAGACCACCACCGCGCAGGCGAGCGTGGAGGCCGCGTCGATCAGGAACAGCGCGAGGTAGCCGTGCGCGGCGATCAGACCGGCCACCGCCGCGGAGACGCCGAAGCCGATGTTGATCGCCCAGTAGTTCAGCGAGTACGCCCGCACGCGGTGCTCGGCGGGGACGAGGTCGGCGATGATCGCCGAGATCGCCGGCCGGGAGGCGTTGCTCGCCAGGCCGACCAGGAAGGCCGTCACGGCGATCGTCACCCGGTCCTGGCAGAAGCCCAGGGCGGCGGTCGACACCGCTGTGCCGAGCTGCGCGGCCAGCAGGGTCGGCCGCCGGCCCCAGCGGTCGGCCAGCACCCCGCCGCCGACGGCGGCGATCGCCGAGCCCAGGCCGAAGAGCGAGGCCACCAGGCCCGCGTAGGCGGGGGAGAAGCCGCGGTCGCCGGTGAGGTAGAGGGCCAGGAAGGTCACCACGAAGCCGCCGAGGCGGTTCACCAGGGTCGACGTCCAGAGCCACCAGAACTGGCGGGGCAGCCCGCCCACCGCCTGGGAGACGGTGCTGCGCAGGCGGACGGCGGCGGACATCGGCGGCTCCCGGGGCATGACCGACCGGCGCGCCCGGGAAGCGGGGTGGACCGCCCGGACGCTCGGTAAGTGGCACAAGTGGTAGCCGCACATTACCCGGGATGAGACGGTCCGACCAGCGGATAACCGGCTCCTCTAAACTGGCGCCCATGGCTGACACGACCTACCGACTCATCCTGCTCCGCCACGGCGAGAGCCAGTGGAACCAGAAGAACCTCTTCACCGGATGGGTCGACGTCGACCTCAACGAGAAGGGCGAGAAGGAGGCCGCCCGCGGCGGCGAGCTCCTCCTCTCCGAGGGGATCCTCCCCGACGTGGTGCACACCTCCCTCCTGCGCCGCGCCATCCGCACCTCCCAGATCGCGCTCGACAAGGCCGACCGCCACTGGATCCCGGTCCACCGCAGCTGGCGCCTCAACGAGCGTCACTACGGCGCCCTGCAGGGCAAGGACAAGGCCCAGACCCTCGCCGAGTTCGGCGAGGACCAGTTCCAGCTGTGGCGCCGCTCCTACGACACCCCGCCGCCCGTGCTCGCCGACGACGCCGAGTACTCGCAGGCCGGAGACGCCCGCTACGCCGAGATCCCGAGCGAGATGCGTCCGCGCACCGAGTGCCTCAAGGACGTCGTCGAGCGCATGCTCCCCTACTGGTACGACGCGATCGTCCCGGACCTCGCCGCCGGCAACACCGTCCTGGTGACCGCCCACGGCAACAGCCTGCGCGCCCTGGTCAAGCACCTGGACGGCATCTCCGACGCCGACATCGCCGGCCTGAACATCCCCACCGGCATCCCGCTCGTCTACGAGCTCGACGCCGACTTCAAGCCGGTCACCCCCGGTGGCCGCTACCTCGACCCGGAGGCCGCGGCCGCCGCCATCGAGGCTGTGAAGAACCAGGGCAAGAAGTAACGGCCCGACGCCATCGGCCCCCCGTCCGGCGCTTCCCGCGCCGGGCGGGGGGCCGATCCGCATCCTCGGCCGGGTCGGTGTAGAGAACCGGGTGACGGCTCCGTCCACGGAGCGGGTGCGCCACCGCGGCGCGCCGAAGAGCGAGGAGTCCACGTGCCGAAGTACCTGCTGATGGTCAACCACGACGGCGGAGCGTTCGAGGAGCCCATGGACCGGTGGGCCCCGGGCGACGTCGCGGCGCACTTCGACTACTACGCGGCGCTGACCGAGGAACTGGTCGCGAGCGGGGAGATGGTGCAGTTCACGCCGCTCGCCGACCCGCGGCTGGCCAGGATCGTGCGCTCGGACGGGGTCTCGGCCCCGGTGGTGACCGACGGCCCCTTCCCGGAGTCCAAGGAGGTGCTGGCCGGGTTCAACCTCGTCGAGGTGGAGTCCGAGGCCCGTGCCCTGGAGATCGCCGCCAGGATCTCGGCGGTGCCCGGCCCCGGCGGGGTGCCCACGCAGCAACCGGTCGAGGTGCGCCAGGTGATGACCGACGCGGCGTTCGACCTGTGACCGACCGGCCCGTCGCCGAGGACCTGCTGCGCTCGCTGGCGCCGCAGGTCCTCGGCGTGCTGACCCGGCGGTGGGGCGACTTCTGCGCCTGCGAGGACGCCGTCCAGGAGGCCCTGATCGCCGCCGCCCGGCACTGGCCCGCGGACGGCGTCCCGGACAATCCGCGCGGCTGGCTGCTGCGGACCGCCGAGCGCCGCCGCACCGACCTGATGCGCAGCGAGGCGGCCCGGCGGCGGCGCGAGGAGCGCGTGGCGCGGGAGCCGGCCGCGGCGCAGGCACCGGCGGCCGACGACTCCCTGGCCCTGCTGTTCATGTGCTGCCACCCGGCGCTCACGCCCGCCTCGGCGATCGCCCTGACGCTGCGGGCGGTCGGCGGCCTGACGACCGCCCAGATCGCGGCCGCCCACCTCGTCCCCGAAGCGACGATGGCGCAGCGCATCAGCCGGGCCAAGCAGCGACTCAAGGGGTCCTCGACGGTGTTCGACGTGCCGGAGCCGGACGCGCCGGACCGGCCGGAGCGGCTCCGACGGGTGCTCCACGTGCTGTACCTGATGTTCAACGAGGGCTACACCGCCTCCGGCGGGCCCGTCCTGCACCGGGCCGACCTGTCCGGCGAGGCCGTCCGGCTGGCCCGGGAGCTGCACCGGAGCCTGCCGGCCGACGGCGAGACGACCGGGCTGCTGGCCCTGATGCTGCTCACCGAGGCCCGCCGGCCGGCCCGCACCGGCCCGCAGGGCGAGCTCGTCCCGCTGGACCGGCAGGACCGCACCCGCTGGGACCGCGACCTGATCGCCGAAGGCACCGCGCTGCTCAGGGGCTCCTTCGCCCACCGGGGGCGGCCGGGCGAGTACCGGCTGCTGGCCGCCGTCGCGGCCGTCCACGACGCGGCCGCCCGCGCCGAGGACACCGACTGGCCGCAGATCCTCGGTCTGTACGGACTGCTGGAGCAGGTGGCCGGCAGCCCGCTGGTCACGCTCAACCGGGCGGTCGCCCTCGCCATGGTCAACGGTCCGGCCGCCGCCCTGGAGCTGATCGACGGACTCGACGCGGAGGGCGGGCCGCTCGCCGGCCACCACCGGGTGCACGCCGTGCGGGCCCACCTGTTGGAGACGGCGGGCGACACGGCGGGCGCGCTGGACTCGTACCGCACGGCGGCGGCCCGGACGACCAGCACGCCGGAGCGGCGCTACCTCACCGCCCGGGCCGCGCAGCTGCACGGGCGGGCCGCGAAGGGGCCGCCCGGCCGCGAGGGGTGAACCCACCGCCGGCGGGAATCCACCGACGCTCCGTCAGTCCGCCCGTGCCGCAGACTGGTTCAGACCATTGACGGGGCGGGCGGCCGCTCCTAGCGTGGTGGTCCACGCCTGGCGCGGGCACGCCAAACCCATGCTGCGCGCTGCCCGCCGGGGCTTCCCTGCACGCACACGCACACTCCATCCACCCCCACGGAGGGAGCACCATGCGCAAGCGTCACGTCCTGGCGGCCGCGGCGGCCGCCGCGGCCGTCCCCCTGGCCACCGCGATCCCCGCGTACTCGCACGCCTGGATCACCACCCCGCCGAGCCGGGCCGCCCTGTGCGCCGCCGGCACCGTGAAGAACTGCGGCGACATCCAGTGGGAGCCGCAGAGCGTCGAAGGGCCGAAGGGATTCCCGGCCCAGGGCCCGGCCGACGGCACCCTCTGCGCGGGCGGCAACAGCCGCTTCGCCCAACTCGACGACCCGCGCGGCGGGGCCTGGCCGGCCACCCGGGTGAGCGCCGGGCAGCGGCTGACCTTCACCTGGAAGTTCACCGCCCGGCACGCCACCACGCAGTTCCGCTACTACCTCACCAAGCCGGGCTACAACGCGGGCAGCAAGGTGACCCGGGCCAACCTGGACAGCACGCCCTTCCTCACCGTCCCCTACAACGGCGCGCAGCCGCCCGCCACGCTGAGCCACACCGCGACCCTGCCCTCCGGCCGCACCGGCCACCAGGTGGTCCTGGCGATCTGGGACGTCGCGGACACCGGCAACGCCTTCTACCAGTGCATGGACGTCACCTTCTAGGCGTCCGGCCCGATCCGAGCCGGCAGGGCGACGCCCCGAGCCGACACGGCGACGCCCCGGCCGGACGGCGCAGCAGCCGCCGTCCGGCCGGGACGTCCGGCGTCAGTGGCCGCCGCAGCAGCCGCCGTCCGCGCCGCCGCACTGGCAGGGGGCACCGGACTGGCAGCCGCAGCCGCACCCCGGACCGCAGCCACAGCCCGCGGCGACGACCGGCAGCAGCTTCACGGAGGGCGGCGCGGCGGGTCCCGCCGCGGCCGTGGTCGGGTTCTGGTCAGCCTTCATCGCGGTCGGGTCCTCCTCATCGACGGCTGTCGACGGCAGTCGACGGCACACCACAGCACGCCGCAGCACCCGCCGGCATGCCCAGAACGAGTGAAAACCGGTCCCGGACGGGGCGTCAACGGGCGCGCGGAGGTAGGGCGCCCGCGCACGCGTGCGCCCCCGGCCGACGCGCCCCTGCTTCCGGGCCCGCCGTGCCCCGTCCGCGTCCGCGGATCACTCGGCCTGCAGGGCCGCCGCCTCCGCCGCGAACTCGTCCGCGTGCTCGCCGGTCACCAGGAAGACCACGCGCTTGGCCACCGACACCGCGTGGTCCGCGAACCGCTCGTAGTAGCGGCCCACCAGGGTCACGTCGACCGCGGTCTCGATGCCGTGCTGCCAGCGGTCGTCCAGCAGGTGCGAGAACAGCTCGCGGTGCAGGGCGTCGATCGCGTCGTCGTCCCGCTCCAGCTCCAGGGCGGCGTTGGCGTCCTTGGTGGAGATCACCAGGCCGGCCTTGGCGACCAGGCGCTGGGCGAGCTGCCCCATCTCCAGCACGATCGGGTGCAGGTCGTTCGGCACGGCCGACGCGGGGTAGCGCAGCCGGGCCACCTTGGCCACGTGTCGGGCCAGGTCGCCGCAGCGCTCCAGGTCGGCGCTCATGCGCAGGCTGGTGACCACGATGCGCAGGTCGGTCGCGACGGGCTGCTGCCGGGCCAGCAGGTCGATGGCCCGGTTCTCCAGGTCGTGGTGGAGGTCGTTGACCTTCTCGTCGGCGGCGATCACGCTCTCCGCCAGGGCCAGGTCCGCGTCGAGCAGCGCGGTGGTGGCCCGGCCCATGGCCGAGCCGACCAGCCGGGCGAGCTCGACCAGGCCGTCGCTGATCGAGTCGAGTTCCTCGTGGTACTGGTCGCGCATGCTCTCTCCTCCTGGCCGCCCGTCCCCCCCGCAAGAAGGGTCGGCCGGTCCGTCAGTAGCTCTGTCGGTGGCGGTGCCGACCGGTCCGTCCGGAAGGGACGGCCGCTGCTGGTGGCGCGAATGGTAGCCGCGTCACCGCCCGCACGGGCTTGCTTGACCACACTGAGCCGCCCGGGCGACCGCGCACGACCCCCGCAGTGAACCGGCGAAGGACTGAAGGTGAATTCTCGGCAACGTGCGGCCGAGCCCTTGATCGCACCCTTGGGGAGCGTGCCCGACGTGCGCTTAGGCTGAGTGGCATGGACGTGAATGTGGCCACCGCCGCTGCCTGCGCCATAGCCGGGCTCGGCGTCGGTCTCACGGCCGCCATCGCCTTCCGCTGGAGCGAGCGCGAGCAGGCCCGCGGCACCACCCCCCGGGGCGGCGCCGCCGGCAGGACCGGAGGCAGCGGGCTCCTGGCGTACGAACCCCCGCTGCCGGCCGGCGTGGACACCGTGCTCTCCGTGCTGCGCTCCTGCGCGATCGTGCTCGGCGAGGGCGACGAGGTGGTCAAGGCCAGCTCCGCCGCCTACGCGATGGGCCTGGTCCGCGGCGGTGCGGTGGCCGTGGAGCAGATGCTCTCGCTGGCCCGGGCGACCCGCCGCGACGGCGAGATCCGCCAGGTCGAACTGGAGGTGCCCCGCCCCGGCGGAGCCCGCGCGGCCGATCCGCTGGCCGTCTCCGTCCGGGTCGCCCCGCTGGGCTCCCGGCTGGTCCTCGTCCTGGTCGAGGACCTGACCGAGCGGCGCCGGATCGAGGCGATCCGCCGCGACTTCGTGGCCAACGTCTCGCACGAGCTCAAGACCCCGGTCGGTGCGCTCTCGCTGCTCTCCGAGGCCGTCGCGGACGCCTCCGACGACCCGGAGGCCGTCCAGCGCTTCGCCGGCCGGATGCAGATCGAGGCGACCCGGCTGGCCAGCCTCGTCCAGGAGATCATCGACCTGTCCCGGGTCCAGGACGACCAGCTGCTGGTCGACCCCGAGCCCGTCCCGGTCGACGAGCTGATCGCCGAGGCGATCGACCGCTGCCGCCAGCCCGCCGCCGCCAAGCAGATCCTGATCGCCGCGGGCGGCACCGGCGGCCTCTACCTGCACGGCAACCGCGGCCAGCTCGCGGCCGCGCTCGGCAACCTCGTCGAGAACGCCGTCAACTACAGCCCGCCGCGGACCCGGGTGGCCATCGCCACCCGCCGCATCTCCAGCGCCGCCGCCCTCGGTGAGGCCGACGGCGAGCTGATCGAGATCTCGGTGACCGACCAGGGCATCGGCATCTCTGAGAAGGACCGCGAGCGGATCTTCGAACGCTTCTACCGGGTGGACCCGGCCCGATCGAGGGCCACCGGCGGAACCGGCCTCGGCCTCTCCATCGTCAAGCACGTCGCGGCCTCCCACCGCGGCACCGTGGCGGTGTGGAGCGTCGAGGGCCAGGGATCCACTTTCACCCTGCGGCTCCCGGCCGGGCAGGTGCCCGCCGGCGGCCGCGCGACCGTCCCGCCGACCGAGGCGGACGAGACCGACACCACAGCACCAACCCCCCTTCCTGCCCCGGAGGCCCGATCGTGACCCGAGTACTGGTGGTCGAGGACGAGGAGTCGTTCAGCGACGCCCTCTCGTACATGCTCCGCAAGGAGGGATTCGAGGTGGCCGTGGCAGCCACCGGCCCCGACGCCCTGGAGCAGTTCGAGCGCAACGGCGCCGACCTGGTCCTGCTCGACCTGATGCTGCCGGGCCTGCCGGGCACCGAGGTCTGCCGCCAGCTGCGCGTCCGCTCCAACGTGCCGGTGATCATGGTCACCGCCAAGGACAGCGAGATCGACAAGGTCGTCGGTCTGGAGATAGGTGCGGACGACTACGTCACCAAGCCCTACTCCACCCGTGAGCTGGTCGCCCGCATCCGCGCGGTGCTCCGTCGCCGCGGCGAGGACGGCAACGGCAACGGCGACGGCAGCGGCCCGGGCGCGCTGGAGGCCGGCCCCGTCCGGATGGACGTCGACCGGCACGTGGTGACGGTGGACGGCGCCAAGGTCGACCTGCCGCTCAAGGAGTTCGACCTGCTGGAGATGCTGCTCCGCAACGCCGGCCGGGTGCTCACCCGCATGCAGCTGATCGACCGGGTCTGGGGCGCGGACTACGTCGGCGACACCAAGACCCTGGACGTCCACGTCAAGCGGCTGCGCGCCAAGATCGAGCCGGACCCGGGCGCGCCGCGCTACCTGGTCACCGTCCGCGGCCTGGGCTACAAGTTCGAGCCGTAGGCCGGCCCGGGCCGGCCGACCGGCCCCGTGACGCCGACGGCCGAGGGCCCCGCTCCGTGCGGGGCCCTCGGCCGTGGTGGCTGGTGCGCCGGGGCTCAGTGCGCCGAGGCGCTCGCCGTCGCGGTGGCCGAGCCGGTCGCCGTGGCCGAGCCGGTGGCGGAGGGCGAGCCCGATGCGGTGGCGGAGGGCGAGCCGGTGGCGGTGGCCGAGGCGCTCGCGGAGGCCGACGGCTTGGCGCTCGCCTCGGGCGCCTTCGGGCCGAACGAGGCGTACAGGCCCTCGGCCGGCACGACGCCGACCGGCAGGCCGACCTTGCCCGCGGTCTTGAAGGTGAAGTCGGTGTCGGCGTAGCCGCCGAGCGGGAGCTTCGCCGAGGACAGGTGGACGGCGGGCTGGCCCTCGCCGCCGATCAGCACGGAGCCGCCGGCCGGGATGGTGATCTCGGACACCTCGGCGCCCTTGGCGTCGGTGAAGGTGGCGTTGCCGGCGCCCTCGACCGACACGGACTGCAGGACCTCGGGGGCCGAGCCGGTGTTGGCGATGTTGACCGTCAGGTTGACCGGGCCGGCCTCGTCCGAGGAGGCACCCTTGGCGGTCACCAGCAGCACGTTGTTGAGGCGCAGGTTCTGGCCGACCGAGGTCGCCGCGTTGTCCGGCTTGATCTGCAGGGTCTCCGCCTGGTTGCCGGCCGCGCAGGCGGACAGCGGCAGAACAGCGGCGAGGACGATGGCGGCGACCGCGCCGCGTCGAAGGCTCCGGCTCACGGCGGCGACTTCTCCTTGGGTGTGGATCACGGATGTGGATCACGTGGGGTGGTCAGCGATCAGACTACCGACCGCTTACGCCCGCCTCCCACGGGGTGGCCCCGTGTCGCGGTCCTCCGTCCGTACGCACCCGCAGCACGCCGCCGCGGCGATCCCGGACGTCCACGAACCGGCGCAGGTCGCACGGGTCCTATCGGGAGGGCCGCCGGATAACGGTTCGGACACGGCGGCGGATCGGACGAAAACTCAAGATCCAATCATGGTTTCGGCGGTGTTGCCAGAGGTTTCGCCGAGCTGTCGAACCGCCTCCGACCTGCGGGAAGCCCTCCTCGAACACCGGTCGCAGCACGTCATGGGGGTGGTTGTCAAGCCCTGAGACCTGCCCTGACCTGCGAAAACGCCCTTCGGGTGCGCCGAGAAGCGTGTTATTCTGGAAAGCCACGGAAGGGGTCCTGTCACATGACGTTCAAGGTTGGCGACACGGTGGTCTACCCCCATCACGGGGCCGCGCTGATCGAGGCCATCGAAACTCGCCAGATCAAAGGTGTGGACAAGACCTACCTGGTGCTCAAGGTGCAGCAGGGAGACCTGACACTGCGTGTGCCCGCCGAGAACGCGGAGTTCGTCGGCGTGCGCGACGTGGTCGGTCAGGAAGGTCTCGACCGGGTCTTCGAGGTGCTGCGCGCGCCGTACACCGAGGAGCCCACCAACTGGTCGCGTCGCTACAAGGCGAATCTCGAGAAGCTCGCCTCGGGCGATGTCATCAAGGTCGCCGAGGTCGTCCGCGACCTGTGGCGCCGCGAGCGCGAGCGCGGCCTTTCGGCCGGTGAGAAGCGGATGCTCGCCAAGGCTCGCCAGATCCTGGTCAGCGAACTCGCGCTGGCCGAGAACACCAACGAGGACAAGGCGGAGACGCTGCTCGACGAGGTCCTCGCCTCCTAAGCGGCTTCGCAACGCCCAGCGCCCGATGCCGGTGCGCGATCCCGGTCACACCGCTGTCCGGGTCGGTCTCCGGCACCTCGGGCGCTTCGGCGTGCCCGCCCGCGGTGCAGCCGGACATCCGGGCCGCGGGTACCGGCCACGTGACGACGCGTTCGGCGGGCGCGCGCCCGTCGTGCGGACGCTCCGCGCGGGCCGACGCACCCCGGTCGCACGCCGGCCCTGCGCGCGGGGGTGTCGGACTCGTCGGAGCGGTTTGGCTAACGTGCAGTCGGAAGGGGTCCGTCGCGTACGCCGTGCGGCGCACGCCATGGCCATACCCACTTCGCCGAAGGAGCGAAACCTGAACGGGTCAGCAGCAGTTGCAGCGGCGGTGGTGCCCGCCGCCGGGCGCGGGGAGCGGTTGGGGCCCGGCGCCCCGAAGGCCCTCCGCGAACTCGGCGGGGTGCCCCTGCTGGTCCACGCCGTCCGGGCGCTGGCCCGCAGCCGGGCGATCGGCCTGGTCGTGGTCGCCGCCCCGCCGGACGGGGTCGCCGAGGTGGTCGCCCTGCTCGGCAGCCACGGCCTCGACGGCAAGGACGTCCGCGTGGTCGCCGGCGGCGCCACCCGGCAGGAGTCCGTCCGGCTCGGACTCGCGGCCATCCCCGAGGAGGCCGAGGCGGTGCTGGTGCACGACGCGGCCCGGCCGCTCGTCCCCGTCGAGGTGGTGGACGCCGTCGCCGCCGCCGTCCGCGCCGGGGCCGACGCCGTCGTCCCCGCCGTGCCGCTCGCCGACACCGTCAAGCGGGTCGAGCCGCAGGAGCCCGGCGTGCCCGAGCCGGTGCTGGAGACCCCGGACCGCTCCGCGCTGCGCGCCGTGCAGACCCCGCAGGGCTTCCGCCGCTCGGTGCTGCACGAGGTGCACGAGAAGGCGGTCGCTGAGGAGTCGGCCGGCGGCCTCCCGGCGGTCACCGACGACGCCGGACTGGTCGAGCGCTTCGGCGGCCGGGTCGTCGTGGTGCCCGGCCACGAGGAGGCGTTCAAGGTCACCCGTCCGCTGGACCTCGTGCTCGCCGAGGCCGTGCTCGCCCGCAGGAGGGCCTCCGATGGTTTCTGACCCCACCGGCTCCGCCGCCCCGGCCGCTCCCGTCATGCCGCTGGTCGGCATCGGCACCGACGTGCACGCCTTCGAGGCGGGCCGCCCGCTGCGGGTCGCCGGACTCGACTGGCCGGACGCCGGTGACGGCCTGGCCGGGCACTCCGACGCCGACGTAGCCGCGCACGCCGCCTGCGACGCGCTGTTCTCCGCCGCCGGCCTCGGCGACCTCGGCGCGCACTTCGGCACCGACCGCCCGGAGTGGTCCGGCGCAGCCGGCACCGCCCTGCTCGCGGAGGCCGCCCGGATCGTCCGTGCCGCCGGCTTCGAGATCGGCAACGTGGCGATCCAGGTGATCGGCGTCCGCCCGAAGATCGGCAAGCGCCGCGCCGAGGCGCAGGCCGCGCTCTCGGCCGCGGTCGGCGCCCCGGTCGCCGTCTCCGGCACCACCACCGACGGCCTCGGCCTGACCGGCCGCGCCGAGGGCCTGGCCGCGATCGCCACCGCCCTGGTGTACCGGACCTCCTGACGTCCCGCCGGTCCGCCCGGCCCGCCGCCCTGACGGCCCGTCCGCCGGGGCGGCCCGCCCGGGCACGGGCCGGCGGTCCCCGGAACCGCTGCGGCGGCGGGAGTCGCGCGCCCGTAAAGGTGGCGGGGCACCCCCGTGGGCCCACTACGCTTGACGCTGTGACCCTTCGCCTGTACGACACCAACACCCGCCAGGTACGCGACTTCGTCCCGCTTGTACCGGGCTGTGTCTCGATCTACCTGTGCGGTGCCACCGTGCAGGCCCCGCCCCACATCGGGCACATCCGGTCCGGCCTCAACTTCGACGTGATGCGCCGGTGGTTGGGCTACCGCGGCTACGACGTCACCTTCGTGCGCAACGTCACCGACATCGACGACAAGGTGATCGCCAAGAGCCGGGAGTTCGGCATCCCCTGGTGGCAGATCGCCTACGCCAACGAGCGGGCGTTCAACGACGGCTACGCCGCCCTCGGCTGCCTGCCGCCCACCGTCGAGCCGCGGGCCACCGGCCACGTGCCCGAGATGATCGAGATGATGCGCGGCCTGATCGAGCGCGGCCACGCCTACGCCTCCGAGGGCAACGTCTACTTCGACGTGAAGTCCTACCCGGACTACCTGGAGCTCTCCAACCAGCAGCTGGAGAACCTCCTGCAGCCGGAGAGCGAGGGCGAGACCGGCAAGCGGGACGCCCGCGACTTCGCCATGTGGAAGCGGGCCAAGGAGGGCGAGCCCAGCTGGGAGACCCCCTGGGGCCGCGGCCGCCCCGGCTGGCACCTGGAGTGCTCGGCCATGGCGCACAAGTACCTCGGCCGGGCCTTCGACATCCACGGCGGCGGGATCGACCTGATCTTCCCGCACCACGAGAACGAGATCGCGCAGTCCAAGGCCTACGGCGACGACTTCGCGGCGTTCTGGGTGCACAACGCCTGGGTCACCATGAGCGGCGAGAAGATGAGCAAGTCGCTCGGCAACTCGGTGCTGGTCTCCGACATGGTGCAGCGCTGGCGCCCGATCGTGCTCCGCTACTACCTGGCCTCCCCGCACTACCGCTCGATGATCGAGTACAGCGAGGAGTCGCTGCGCGAGGCCGAGACCGCCTTCGCCCGCATCGAGGGCTTCGTCGAGCGGGCCGTCGAGCGCTGCGGCGCGGTCGACCCGGCCCCCGAGGTCCCGCTCGCCTTCGCCGAGGCGATGGACGACGACCTCGGCGTCCCGCAGGCCCTCGCCGTGCTGCACACCGCCGTCCGCCAGGGCAACAGCGCGCTGACCGCGGACGACAAGGACAGCGCGGTGGCGCGGCTCGCCGAGGTCCGTGCGATGCTCGGAGTGCTGGGCCTCGACCCGCTCGACGACTTCTGGGCCGGCGGCAGCCGCGGCGACGACCTGCACGGCGTGGTCGACTCGCTCGTCCGGCTCGTCCTGGACCAGCGCCAGGCGGCCCGGGACCGCAAGGACTACGCCACCGCGGACGCCATCCGCGACCAGCTCGGACTGGCCGGGCTGGCGATCGAGGACACCCCGTCCGGCCCCCGCTGGACGGTCAACCAGTAGGTCCCGCCCACGGGCGGGACCGGCGAACCAGTAGCCCCGGCCACGGGGCGAGCGTGGGCCGCAGCCGGTGCTCCACCGGCTACGGCCCATCCTCATGACGAACCTCAAGACGTAGAAGAGACAGGAAGTACAGCCATGGCCGGCAACAGCCAGCGCAGGAACCGCCGCAACCCCGGGTCGAAGAAGGGCGCGAGTGTCGGTACCGGCGGCCACAGCCGGAAGGCACTGCAGGGCAAGGGCCCGACCCCGCCCGGGGAGGCCCGCAAGGGGCACCCCAAGCAGCGTGCGGCCAACGCCGCGCTCAAGCGCGAGCGGGACGCCAAGTCCCGGGCCGGCATGCGCCGGGCCGGCGGCGCCGGCCGGGGCGGGCGCGGCGGCGCCGGTGCGGCCGAGCTGGTGGTCGGCCGCAACTCCGTGGTCGAGGCCCTGCAGGGCGGCGTGCCGGCCAACGCGCTGTACGTGATGCAGTTCATCGACACCGACGACCGGGTCCGCGACGCGTACCAGGCCGCCAACGAGCGCGGCGTCCCGCTCATGGAGGCCCCGCGCGCCCAGCTCGACCAGATGACCGGCGGCCTCAACCACCAGGGCCTGGTGCTGCAGGTCCCGCCGTACGAGTACGCGCACCCGGACGACCTGGTGGCCGAGGCCGCCGATGCCGGCGAGGACGCGCTGATCATGGCGCTGGACGGGGTCACCGACTCCCGCAACCTCGGCGCCGTCGTGCGCTCCGCCGCCGCCTTCGGCGCGCACGGCGTGGTCATCCCCGAGCGCCGCGCCGCGGGCATGACCGCCGGTGCCTGGAAGACCTCCTCGGGTGCCGCCGCCCGGCTGCCCGTCGCCCGCGCCACCAACCTGACCCGCGCCCTGGAGGCCTACCAGAAGGCCGGTCTGATGGTGGTCGGCCTGGCCGCCGACGGCGAGGCCGAGATCGGCGACCTCGACGCGCTCACCGGCCCGGTGGTCATCGTGGCCGGCTCCGAGGGCAAGGGCCTCTCCCGGCTGGTCGCCGAGACCTGCGACATCCGGGTCCGCATCCCGATGCCCGGCCAGACGGAGTCGCTGAACGCCGGTGTCGCCGCCGGCATCGTGCTGTACGAGGCCGCCCGGCTGCGCGCCCGCCGCTGACCGGCGGCGGGCGCCGGGGGCGGTCCGCCTCCGCCCGGCAGCGCCGCAATGGCGCCGTTCCGTCCGGAACGGACAGCTTCGTGGGAGGAACCGATCGGGTCCGGCCGGGCCCGATCGGTTTTCCCATGATCACTTCAAATCCACGCCGGGAATCCACCCGGGAGAGTGTCCTCCGGGCCCGTCACCCGGTTAGTGGGGTGTGGACACCAGAACACCTCGGCGCCCGGGACAGGGCGGCACGGCGGGGATAGACCCCGGACCGGGCCTCAGCACGGTCAGGGTGCCGTCCGATCCCGCGAAGCTCAGCAGCACCCAGGCCAGCTTCCGCATCCGGCTCGCCGCCCCGGTGGCCCCGATGATCGACGTGCCGGTCGGCGCGGCCTTCGGGGACCCGTACGGCATCCGGGCGGGCGCGGCCGGCCTCGGCGCCCGACCCCTGGTCACGCCGCAGGTCGTGGTGCCGAGCACGCAGATCCCCGCCCTCGCGGGGGCCGGCACCGCCGCGCCCCGGCGCAAGGGCCGGGTCACCACCGTCACCTGGAGCGGTCAGACGGCGCCCGGCGACATGGCGGCCACCCGGCTGCTGGAGGCCGTCCGGCTCACCACCGTCCCCGCGCCGGCGGGCGCCCCCGGCTTCGGCCCGACCGGGCCCGGCGCCGGCGGACCGGGCACCGTCGCCCCGGGCGACGAGACCCAGCCGCTGCACGCCGTACCGCGCCAGGCGGGCCCGCCCCCGCTGCCGTACGAGCCGATCACCCGGGGCTGGACGCCCAGCGGCGACCTGCCCGAGGCCCCCGCCGCCGCGGGCCCGGCCGACGCCCGGCACGCCCGCTACCCGGGCCGCCGGGTCGACCTCGGCCTGGTGCTGCTGCCGCTGCGGGTCGTGCTCGGCTCGCTCTCCGTCTACGCCGGCTTCAGCAAGCTCTGCGACCCGGTGTACTTCGACGGCGGCGAGCGCGGCTCGATGATGCGCTGGCTCTCCTCGCTGCACCCCTGGAAGGTCGCCGAGCCGCTGCTCGCGTTCGCCATGAACCACCCGGTCGGTGCCGGGCTGGGCGTGGCGTTCACCGAGATCGTGGTCGGTGTCCTCACCGTCCTCGGCCTCTGGCAGCGGGTGGCGTCCGCCGCGGCGATGACGCTCTCCGCGGCGCTGCTCTTCACCGTCAGCTGGCGGTCGGTGCCGGTGTACGACGCCCCCGACCTGATCTTCCTGGCGGCGTGGAGCCCGCTGTTGATCGCCGGGGCGCCGTTCGGCTCGCTGGACGGCCGGATCGCCCTCGACGCCTGGCGGCAGTACGGTCCCGAGGCGGCGCAGGCGATCCGCCGGCGGGTGCTGCGGCGCAGCTCCGTGGTGGCGGCGGTGGTCGTCGGGCTGACCCTGCTGATCGGCTCGATGCTCGGAGCGGCCGTCCGCACCGGCGGCGGCACCGGCCCGGCGCCGGTCAAGCCGCCGACCGACTACGGCTCCCCGCTCTGGCCGGGCAACGGCACCGGCAGCTCGCCGTCGCCGACGCCGAGCCCCTCCCCGTCGCCCAGCCGGTCGACCTCCCCGTCCCCCTCGGGGAAGTCCTCGCCGTCCTCCTCCTCGACCAGGGGCGGCAAGTCCAAGTCGACCAAGTCGGGTGCCACCGCGGGCAGCAGCGGCGGACCGGGCCGGTCCACCAGCACCCGCGGGAGCTCCTCGGGCGGCACCGGCGGCAGCGGGTCCACCCCGCGGCCCGGCAGCAGCGCCGGCCTGATCGGCGGCGTGCTCGGCAGCGCGCCGCTGGGCGGTCTCACGTCCCTCGGCATGGACCGGCCCACCGGGCCGGCGGCCACGGCCTGAGACGCCACCGGAGGAGTTGTCGGCAGCCCGGGGGCACGGGCGGCGCACCGAACGGCGGAGGGGCCTCCCACCCGGAGTGGGAGGCTCCTTCGCCGTTCCCGTGCGTGCGGTCAGCCGTCCGTGCCCGTGCGTGCGGTCCGTCGGCTGTCCCGTGCGCGGTCAGTCGTTGGCGGGACGGCCGGCCGCGGCGAGCTCCTTGGCGGCCTCCGTCAGGTCCTTGACGGTGTCGATCGCCCGCCAGTAGCAGCCCTGCGGCAGTTGATAGCCCGCCAGCTGCTTGGCCCGCGCCAACTGCGGGAAGGTCGTCCGCTCGTGGTCGCCCACGTCGGGCAGCAGCGCCCGGAACGACGGCCCGAAGACGTACAGGCCCGCGTTGATGAGGAAGGGCGAGGGCGGCGCCTCGACGAAGTCCAGCACGTTGCCGAAGCGGTCGGTCTCCACCGCGCCCCACGGGATCCGCGGGCGGGCCAGCGCCAGGGTGGCCACCGCGGCCCGCTCGTGGTGGAAGGCGGCCATCTCGCGCAGGCTGAACCGCGTCCAGATGTCGCCGTTGGTGGCGAACCAGGGCTCGGCCGGCCGCGGCAGGGCCGCGGAGGCGTACTTGAGGCCGCCCCCGCGGCCCAGCGGCTCGTGCTCGACCACCGTGCTGACCCGCACCGGCAGTTCGGTGCCGTCGAGCCACTCCTGCAGCACCTCCGCGAGGTGGCCGCACGAGATCACCACATCGGTGACACCCTCGGAGGCCAGCCAGGAGAGCTGGTGGCCGACGATCGGGATGCCCGTGCCGGGGATCTCCACCAGCGGCTTCGGACGGTCGTCGGTGTACGGGCGGAGGCGGGAACCCTGCCCGCCCGCCAGGATCACCGCCTGGGTGACGGTGGGCGCGGCGGCCAGGGTGACGGGGTCGGCGGCGGCCGCGAGCTCCGCGGCCATGTCGGCTGGCGTCTGATCAGCGGTCATAGCCAGAACAATAGGCTCCGCGGGGAGCCGGCCCCATGCGTCCGGCGGCACTGCACCCGAACGGGCCGCCGAGCCCGTCCGGCGGGATCTGCGGACAGCGGGCCGCGGGCGACGCGCAACGGGCCGCGGACAGCGGCCGTGAGCAGCCGGAAGCGCTGCGCCCGGGGTGCAGGGGCGCAGCGCTCGCGGATGGTCGGAACGGATCGGACGGTGCCGCGGGAGGGGCCGTCAGGCGGTGACGCCGGCGGCGAAGGAGCCGTCGCAGACCGGGCGGGCGAAGGAGCGGGCCCGCTGCACGTCGCCCCCGTACTTGCGGACCGCCGCGCGGCCCAGCTCCGAGGCGAGCTCGGTGCAGTACGGCGTCAGCGACGGCTTCTCGCGCATGGTGCGCTCCAGCAGGTCCAGCGCGGTGCCCGGGTTGTGCGCGTCGAGCTCGTTGAGCAGGTCCGTGCGGAGGGCGTCCCGCGGGCTGTCGGCGGACCCGGCGGAGGTGCGGCCGATGCTGCCGTCGCTGCTGGACGCTGCGACCACCTGCTGGTCGAGGCCCGTCGGAGGAGCCCACGGAACCCGGGTCACGGCGAGAGTGCCGGTGGTCACCAGGATCACCGGCAGGGTGAGGGCCACGGTCTGGCCGATACGGCGTAGGAGCTGCTTCACGCCACAGGAGCGTAGCGACGGGTGGCGGAAAGGTCGCGCTGCGTTACACCAATGAGTGACCGGTGTCCTGTTTTGTTCCGTCATGCGGTTGACGGCCGGCCGCCCGCCGGGTGGTCGGACGGGTCGCCGCCCGGGCCGGACGGGGCCGGCCGGGGGCGGGCCTGTGGGATCCCCGCCGGTGGGCCCGGCATTCCGTCCGGACGCGCCGGGGCCCCGGCGGAACGGTGTCCGCCGGGGCCCCGGTCGTGCTGCGGTGGGCGCGGCCCGGTCGCCCGGGCCGTCGGCTCACTTGCTCAGGCGCAGGCCCGTGCTGGTGGAGAAGACGTGGGTCTCGCCGCCGGTCGGGACCACGTGGATCGTCTCGCCCTTCTGCGGGACCTGGCGGCCGTGGACGCGCACGACGATGTCGGTGTCGTCGCCGCCGATCTTGGTGGTGCCGTAGACGTAGCCGTCGGCGCCGAGCTCCTCGACGACGTTGACGGTGACCGCGACGCCCTCGATGCCGCCGCCGGAGACGATCTCGAAGTGCTCCGGGCGGATGCCGACCGTGACGGTCTTGTCGGTGCCGGCGCCGGCCAGGTCCTCGCGGGAGATGTTGATGACCGAGCCGCCGAACTTCACGCCGCCGTCGACCAGCGGGACCTCGACGAGGTTCATCGCCGGCGAGCCGATGAAGCCGGCCACGAAGACGTTGGCGGGCTTGTCGTACATGTGGCGGGGGGAGTCGACCTGCTGCAGCAGACCGTCCTTGAGCACCGCGACGCGGTCGCCCATGGTCATGGCCTCGGTCTGGTCGTGGGTGACGTAGACCGTGGTGATGCCCAGGCGGCGCTGCAGGCCGGCGATCTGGGTGCGGGTGGAGACGCGGAGCTTGGCGTCCAGGTTGGACAGCGGCTCGTCCATGAGGAAGACCTGCGGCTCGCGGACGATCGCGCGGCCCATCGCGACACGCTGGCGCTGACCGCCGGAGAGCGCCTTCGGCTTGCGGTCCAGGTACTGGGTGAGGTCGAGGATCTTCGCGGCCTCCTCCACCTTCTGGCGGATCTCGGCCTTCGACACGCCCGCGATCTTCAGGGCGAAGCCCATGTTGTCGGCGACGGTCATGTGCGGGTACAGCGCGTAGTTCTGGAACACCATGGCGATGTCCCGGTCCTTCGGCGGCAGGTGGGTGACGTCGCGGTCGCCGATGCGGATGGCGCCGCCGTTGACGTCCTCCAGGCCGGCCAGCATGCGCAGGCTGGTCGACTTGCCGCAGCCGGACGGGCCGACCAGGACGAGGAACTCGCCGTCTTCGACGTGCAGGTCCAGGGCGTCGACGGCGGGCTTGGTGCCGCCGGGGTACAGGCGGGTCGCCTTGTCGAACGTGACAGAAGCCATGGCTGTGCTCTCCTTCACCGGCAGGAACGTGCCGGACGATCCGAGTAAAGGCTGGATTGTCGGGACCGGTGCTCCGCGTTCAGGAGTCGAACGGGGTCGGTCTCCCCGCGACCGTACCCGGACGTTCATCCGCTTGTCAGCCCCCGCCGGTGGCCGAATTCGGCATCGGTCCGATCACAAGCCGGACGCATCACCCAAATCACCCGCCCGGTACCCCGTCCCACCGGCCAAAACCGACGGCGCCGCCCCGCACCGGCCCGCTACACTGCCCGTGGTACCGCCGTGGTCCGCCGCGGACGGTCACCGTGCCTCCTTAGCTCAGCTGGCCAGAGCACCGCTCTTGTAAAGCGGGGGTCGTCGGTTCGAACCCGACAGGGGGCTCGCCCATATCGGCAGGTCAACGGCCTGCCAAAAGCGAAAGGCCCCGGACCGGCGACGGTCCGGGGCCTTTCGACATCTCAAAGTGACATCAGCGGGCGGGGCGCCGACGCTTCAGCAGCCGGTCCATGTGGCTCATGGCCTCCCGCTGGTGAGCCTGCACCACGTGCGCGTAGATCTCCATCGTGACCGCGATCTGGCTGTGCCCGAGGATCGCCATCAGGTCCCGCGGCTGCACGCCAGCCGCGGCGAGCAGGGTCGCGCAGCCGTGCCGGGTGTCGTGCAGCCGGACGGGCGGCAGCGCCTCGGCCGCCGAGATCCGGGTGAACGACCGACTGAGGTTCCGCGGCTCCACCGGCCGCCCGCTTGAAGTGGTGAACACGAAGTCCGACACCTCCCAGCCCTGCCCGTCGGCCAGGCGCCGGCGCCGCTGCTCGGCCTGCCGCATCCGCTGCCACCGCAGCGGCGCCACGCACATCAGCGGCAGCGGGATCACCCGCACCCGGCGCGACTTCGGGCTGTCCGCGTACAGCTCGCCGTTGACCCGCTGGAGCTGCTGGCGAACCGTCAGCGTGCGGTTCTCCAGGTCGATGTCACGCCAGTGCAGCCCCAGGATCTCGCCGCGCCGCAGTCCGAGCGCCACGGCCAGGACGAATGCCGAGTACAGCGGATCGGTGCGGGCTCCCTCCAGGAACAGCAGGGTGTCGTCGAGGCTCCACGGCCGGGTCTCGCGGTACTGAACCCGCGGCGCCTGCACCAGCTTGGCCACGTTGCGCGTGATCAGCTCGTCCCGCACCGCCGCCGACAGGGCCGTCCGCAGCACCAGGTGCGACTCCTTGGCGGTGGCCGCCGACACCTTCTTGGTCACTGTGGCGATCAGCCGGCGGACGTCGGCCGTCCCCACACCCTCCAGGGACTTGGAGCCGAGCACTGGCAGCAGGTGCAGCCGGATGTGCATGCCGTACTTGTCGTAGGTGGTGCGCTTCCGGTTGGGCTTGATGAAGTGCTCCAGCCAGTACGGCAGCCATTCGGAGAGCTTGGCCGAGCGGGTCGGGGTCGGGATGTTCTGGCGGTCGCGCCGCACCAGTTCCTGGCGCTTCTCGTCGCACTCCAGCCAGGTCTTGCCGTAGACGTACTTGCGGGCCCGGGTGCCGTCGGGCTGCGGCACGTAGACGGCCGCCTGGTAGCGGCCGTCCTTGCGCTTGGTCACCGTGCCGGAGCCGTTGGGGTTCCGCTTCTTCGCCATCAGGCGTTTTCCTCCATCTTGGTGCGGATGTAAGCGGCGAGGGAGTCGGCCGGAATGCGCCGGCTGCGACCCTCGGTGAAGGTGGCGAGCTTCTTGGAGCGGATGAGGTCGTAGACCTTGCTGCGGCTCATCCGCAGGGCGGCCATGACCTCGGGGACGGTGAGGACTTCGGGGATGGCGGTGGCCAACGCTGGATCCTTCCTGGTGCCGGGTAGGTGGCCTGCACGGTGCATGTGTCGGAGGTGCGGATTTCTGCGTCACCGCGTCACCTGCGTCACTCGGACCTCTGACCTGCGGTTTTGCGTGTCGCAGCGATCCGGGCGTGCGTCACCGCTGCGTCACCGGCTGCGTCACCGTGACGCAGCCGGTGACGCAGGTGACGCACGCGTGACGCAGAGCTGGCCGTCTGCGTCACCCCCAAAGCCGCAGGTCAGGGGCCGTTTTTCCGGGCGGGTGACGCAGGTGACGCAGCGTCTTCTTCCTTAGGAAAAAATGAGGGGATGTCTGTAGGTACTTGGGCGCCGCTCAGAGCGAAATGAGGAGCCGCTGCGCGGCGCGACCTTCGGCGGCTTCGCCGAACAGCAAGAGGAGCACCCCCCGCGCGGGCGCCGGTGCTCTTCTTGCTGTTCGGGCGGCGGCCCGGTCAGAGCAGCGGCGGCTGCTCGTGCGGCGTGGTGGGCGCCGCGCGGGTCATTTCGAGGTAGCGGCCTTCGTGGCTTCGGCCGGATTCGATGAGAACACCGCGAGCGGCGAGCGTGGGTTGGAGGCGCTTGAGCCGGTCGGAGAGGACCTTGCCGGTGGTCGGCCAGCCCTTCGGCACCGCGCGCAGCTCGTCGCCGGCGTAGACGCGGCCGAGGCAGGCCAGCCACTCGGTGGAGGTCATGCGCTGCGCGGTGCCCGGGGCGAGGGTCTCGGCGTGCTGCAGAACGGTCTGCGCGAGGAGGTCGCCCTCGATCACGTCGTCGTTCAGGTCGTCCAGGCTGGCCCGGTACGCGGCGAGCGCCCCGAGGCCGGTCGCGGCGTCGAGCTGCGCGCACAGGTGCGCGAAGTCCGCCATCCGCAGGTCGGTCGGGGTCTCCGCCTGCACCGCCCGGACCTTGACCGTGAGGTCGAGCAGCGACCCGAGGACGATGGGCAGCACCTCGGCGTACTCGGCCCACAGCTCCGCCTCGGTGCGGCGGACGGCGGGCCGCTCCAGCCGCAGCGGCAGCAGCCGTTCGGCGAGGTCGGGCCGGATGACGCCGACGTCGATGCCGGTCAGCAGCATCGGGCGGCGGTAGCCGACCCGGAACACGTCGCCGTCGGTGAACAGGGCCCGCTTGACGTTCTCGGCCCCGGTCACGATGCAGCACATCGCATCCGACATGTCCGGGGTCATGTGGCTCAGGTTGTCCAGCGCGGTGATCCAGCCGGCCGCCACGGCGGCGAGCAGGTTCTCCTCGTCCTTCGGGGCCCGGCGCAGGTCGCCGCTCATGCCCTCGATGATCCGCATGAGCATCCGGCCGGCGGTGGACTTGCCCGCACCCTGCGGGCCGGTGAGGAACGGGGCCGGCACCGGCACGGACGGCCCGAGGCAGCCGATCAGCCACGCCATGGCCAGGCACTCGGAGCTGGCGTTGGCGAAGTTGCACAGCCGAAACAGCAGGTCGATGCCCTTGCCGTCGGTGTCCTTCTCGGGCACCGGCAGTTCACCGGTGAGCTGGGTGCGCCGCCAGCACACCTCCCGCGGGTCCGGGACGGCGGTGTCCCAGCCGGTGGGGTGGATGCGCACCGACAGGCCGTCGGTGCGGCCCAGGTCCAGCCAGGTCGCCCCGTCGAACCCGGGCGCCACCCGGATGTGCACGGCTCGCACCTCCTCCGCGAGGGCCAGTGCCTCGATCAGGTCCAGCGCCTCCTTCATGGCGGTGCCGTTGAACACCCCCACCCCGTCCTTGTATAGGCCGACGATGAGTTCCTGGCGGTGGCTGCCCGTGGTGCCCTGGGAGCGGATCGGCCGGGCGACGGGGTGGCCGTTGCGCTGCGCGTACACGGTCCCGTCGGCGGTGCGGAAGTACCGGAAGTGCGCCTGCGCGTAGTCGGCGATGACCTCACGGGCCGGGTTCTTCTCGTCCTCGGCCACGGTCACATCCCCAACCTGGTCAGGGCGTTAGTCCACGCGTCGGTGCAGTGCCGCGGCGATTCGCCCTTGGCCTGCGCGGCGGCGAACAGCCGGGCGGTGTGCGCTGAGGTGAGGCACCCGCACCGGCCGTGCGTCGAGAGCACCGCGAGGAACGCCCCGAACACCGTCGCGTGCACGCCGCTCGACGCTTCGCTGATGCGCTGCTCGGCCATGGCGATGCCCCGCTCCAGGAAGGCCGGGCTGCGGTGCGGGCACCTGCCGCCCCCGGTCGGGGCGGGCACGGTGACGGGTGTCGGCCGGACCGGGGCAGGCTCCCGCGCCACCAGGGCGCGGACGGCGTCCGGCAGGGTGGTGAGGGGGCCGGTGCCGGGGCCGAGCCACCGGGCGTAGGACATCAGCGACTTGACGTCCACACCGGGCCGCACGCCGTTCGCCGACTGCATGGCGCCCCGGTAGATCCAGTGCTCGCCGCGGGTGGTGCGCACGGTCCGGGTGGCGGGCAGGTTGGCGTCCGCCCAGGCGATGGCGTCCTCGTTGTCGAGGTCCACGACCGTGAGGCCCGCGCCGCCGGGGTGGTAGGCCACTGCGGCGGACTGGCGCCAGGCCCGACCCCACACGCGCGAGGTGAGGATGCCGGGGTCGGTGGTCGCGGCGGCCCAGCCATGGCAGGGGGCCAGGCAGGTGCAGGGGCCGGGGATCTTCATGTTCGGCCGGCCGCCGCACGCGTTGTTCGCGCAGGAGGGGCAGTTGCCGAACGGCACCTTCCCGGCACGCAACGGCATCGCGGGCAGCCCGGAGGCACCCAGGGAGAGCGCCACGGGCAGGTGCTCTCCCCGAACGGGGGTGGGTTGGGTCATGCTGGAGGTCTCCAGTTCTGTTCAGGTTCTGGATTGGCGGCGGCCCCGTTTCTTGGCAGAGGGGGGCCGCCGTTGTCGTTTGCCGCGTTCTCGGCGCAGACCTTGTGTGCGGGCCTGCGCTGCTCGTCGCGGAGCGGGGTGGGGCGACTGCACCAGCGACAGGGAAGGGTGCGGGTGCGGTCGTAGTGCCGGGCGTCGCGCCAGTCGAGGACGGGCACGCCCGCTGCTATGCGGCGCGGCGGTGGGCGGGGAACTCGATGACAGTGGCGAGCCGCGGCGGGGCCGCCTCGGTGGCCGGTCGGGGCGCGGGTTCGCGCGCCGGGGGCGGGGTGCCGCCCTCGTCCTGCTGCTGGGCGCGGGCGGCGCGCTCGGCGGCGGACTCGGCGAGGACCGCGCGGACGGCTTCGGAGTCGGTGGCGCTGGCGCGCCACGTGGCGCCGAGGGCCACCCCGCTGAGGGCCGCGGGGGTGAGGAGGACGGCGGCGGCGATCAGGTCGGCGGCGCTCATGCCGCCGCCTGGCGGGCGGTGTGGGCGAGGACGTCGAGCAGGTCGGTGCCGAGTGCGGCGAGGCGGTGCTCGATGCCCTGCCAGGACTCGTTGTCGATGTGCATGAGCGCGGCCAGCGCCTCAGGGGCGTGGCCGTCGGCGGCGGCGGTGAGGGCTTCGCGGAGGTGGACGGCGGCGAGCGGCCGGATGGCGGGAGTGGGCATGGCAGGGTCCCTTTCTCGGGCCGTGCAGAACGAGGGGTGTGGTTGCGGAGCGTGTCCGTACTGGGGTGGGTGCCGGGTAGTGGGCACTGGGGAATCCGCAGCACGGGACCCCTTCCGGGGGTCTGCGGGCCGGGCGGGCGGGTAGTGGGGCGGTCCCCACTACCCGCTGTCCGGTAGCCGTGTGTGACGTGCGGTCAGGCGTGGTCGGGGTGGACGAAGACGGACAGCGGGCCGTTCTCGCGGTAGACGAGTTCGCCGCGGTCGGCGGCCGCCTGGAGGGCATTGCGGACGGTCTTGCGGTCGCGGCCGGCCATCTCGGCGACGGCGGAGACCTTCAGGCCCATGTGGCCGGCGGACTCGATCGCGTCGATCGCCTTCGCCAGCCACTCGGGTCCGGCCGGTGCCGCCGGGGCCGGGGCGGGCGTCTGCGCCGGCGGCGCGGGCCGGTCGCGGAGGCTGGACAGGTTGAGTCCGGCCGGGCGGACGTTGGGGAACGCGATGACCTCCGCCAACCCCGCCCCGGCCGCGCTGTCGTTCGGGGTGTTGTCGCGGAGCGCGCCGAGCCTCAGCCCGCCCGCCGCGGACGGCGCCGGGGCGGCGGTATCTGGCGTGCCGGTGGCGTTTTCCCAGAGCCATCCGGCGCGGTCCGCGTCCCAGCGGCGGGCGTAGTCCTCGCCCGCGGCTCGGGCGGAGATCGGGTCGAGTCGGGGGCGGCGGGCGTTGGTGGCCAGCACGACGTCGCGGACCATGCTCGGGCTGGTCCGCCAGCCCTTGAAGCCGGTGGGGGCGAAGCCGTCCGCTCCGGCGGCGCCGATGACGCCGCAGCCCTTCGCGGTGAGCTGGCGGGTGTCGACCCGCGCCGACGGGAACAGCTTGGCGAGGTTGTTTCCGGAGGACTCGCCGGAGGTGAGGGCGGCGCCGACCGGGGAGAACTTCCGCACGCTGGTGTCACCGAGAGCAGAGACGTTGCCATCGACCGCGGTCAGCACCAGGCGGATGCCCATGGCGCGGGTGGTCCGCATGGTCTTGCCGACCAGCTCCTGCAGCTCCTTCATCACCGGGTCACCGAACGAGCGTGCGGACAGCAGCTCGGCGCCCTCGTCCATCACCACCATGATCTGCGGCAGCTTGGCGGAGACCGGCAGCAGCGTGGTGTCGTTGGCGTCCAGCAGGTCCTGGTACTGCTGCTGGCGGGCCTTGTTGATGGCGATCACCGCGCGGAACATTCGGAGGGCCTCCGCCGGGGTCGACGCGACCCAGTCCACGCCCGGCCGGGTGCCGGCCGGGGCGAGGCCGGTGCCGGGCTTCGGCGCCTTCAGCCCCTGCGCCTCCAGCCACGGGCGGACCCACGGGATGCCGACCGCACCGGCCTTCAGGTCCACCACGAACACCAGCACATCGGTGCAGCGGGCGAACCCGGCGAGGACCGCGTCGAGGAACGTCGACTTCCCGGATCCGGGCGGGCCGAGGATCAGCGCGCACGCCTCCCGCAGGAACACCTCCACCAGCTCGGAGTTGGGCAGCAGCCCCCACGGGATGCCGGTCAGGATCGACAGGGGCCCGTAGTCGTCCGGGTAGGGGTAGGCGCCCGCCATCACGTTCGTGGTGGCGATGTCGAGGATCACGCGGCCCTGCCGGTCGCCCTCCTCCACCCCGACTGTGCACCCGAGCGGCAGCCTGGCGTCCGTGGCCAGGGCCCGGGCCGCGGCGGCGATCCGGTCCCACGTCGCGGAGCCGCCGGGCAGTTCGGCGGCGAGGGAGTACCCGGCGCCGGTCTTCCAGAACTCGACCGCGAACACGGCCACGTCGATGCCGGTGACGCGCCGGATGCGGTCGGCCCACTCGCGGGCGATCGCCTCCCGCTCGCCGTTCATCTTCCGCGCGGCGTCGCGGGCCTCGGCGCTCATGCGCTCCAGCTCGACGGCCTCCTCCCGGACTGCGGCGTCGGCGGCCATGGCGCCGATGCCGACGCCGAGCGCGGCGAGGGTGCCGGCGGCGGCCCAGGAGAGCGGGCCGGTGGCGATGGCCCAGGTGGTCCAGCCTCCGGCGAGCAGCCAGGATGCGGCCCGGGTGGCCATGGTTCGGCCGGTCAGCCGACGCCGAACACTGGCGCCGATGCCGTGCCCGAGCGCCCCGGCCGCACCCACCGCGAGCGGGAGGCCGGACGGCATGTGGGTGGCGGCGCCCAGCAGGGCCAGGGCGCCGGCGCCGGTGGCGGCGGAGATGGCGCCGGAGACGGGGCCGTGTTCGGCGGCCCAGTCCAGCGGCGGCACCCAGGTGGCCTTCGGGTTCTTCGCCCGACGCGGCGCCGCGGGCTTGGGGGTGTTGGTGAGGTTCAGGGTGGGCTGTGGCTCGGCCACGGCAACTCCAAGGTTGGGTCGGGTGGTGCGGGCGAGCAGGGCAGGGATGGGGCGGGCCGCCCCACAGTGGTGTGGGGCGGCCCTTGGTGGTGCGTCAGGCGGACAGGTGTGGGCGACTACTGGTTGTTGCCGATGTCCCACTTCTCCTCGCCGGTGCGGGGGTCGTCGTGGCGGGCGATGTCCTGCTGGTGGCTGTTGCGGAAGACCTTGCCGACCTCCTCCGCGGCGGTCGCGGCGTTGATGAGGAGCTGGAAGACCTCGTTCAGGGCCTCGCCGACGGTCTTGTCGAGCGGGTACTCGTCGTCGGAGCGCTCCGCGAGGACGCGGAAGGTGTTGGCGATCGACGTCAGCCCGTCGGGCATGGACTCGATCGCGGCGAGGACGTGCATCATGCCGTCGGGGTCGTAGTTCATGACGGCGCCGTACATCTCCGAGGCGACCTCGGAGAAGTTGAATCCGGCATCGGTCGGGCTGGTCACGTCGCCTCCCAGGGCGGTCTGGTGGGTGTTGGCGTGGTGGTTCCTCGGGGCCCGCGGCACGGTCTTGGCGACCGGCACTGGGGTGTTCTCGGCGGCCTGGTCGGCGGCGGTCTCGGCCTCCGCCTGGTCGGCGCGGATCTGCTGGTCCCGCTCGGCGCGGGCCTGGGCGGCCTTGCCGGCCAGACGCCGGTATAGGCGGCGGCCGGGGTGCATCAGCCAGGGCAGGCCGAGCTTGCGGCCGAGCGGGGTCGAGAGCATGCCGAGCAGCCCGACCGGCAGCGCGAGCGCGGCGGCGAGCACTCGGCGGCCGTGGTGCCGGGCGGCGGACTTCACCAGCTCGCGGCGGGCCGCCCGCCGGACGGGGGCCTTGCGGGCCTCGGTCCGCGCGTCGCCCACTCGGGTGTTCAGGCGCTTCTCAGACCCCGCACGGGCCTGCTCGCGGGCCTTGTCGAGCGAGCGGCGGACCGCGGTGCCGGGCTTGGCGAGGGCCTTGCCGGTGGGGCTCTTGGCCGCGTGCTTCCGGTCGCGCTCGGCGGCCTTCGCGGCGCGGCGGGCGTCGGCGACCTGGCGGCGGGCGGCGGTCTGCCGCTCACGGCGCTCGGCCCGCGACGGCGCCGCGGCCAGCTCGGCCTTCCGGACCGCCTTCACCGCGCCGACCTGCTGAGCGGCCCGGCGGACGGGCGAACCCGGCTTCTTCGCCGCGCTGTTGGGCACCGAGGCGAGGCCGGAGCGCTGCCCGCCCGGCCGGCCGGTGACGCCGGTGCCGGGGCGGGTCTGCTTCGGGATGCCGCCCGTGGCCCGGCCGCCGGGCTTTCCGGTGCCGGTGGTGGGCTTGACCAGGGACAGATGCCCCTTGCCGTTGTTGCGTCCGGCGCGCTGGGCGAAGCGTCCGGCGGCGGCGCGGGCGGTGCGGGTGGTGCGGGTGGCGATCGCCGTGGTGGCGGCGGTGCCGGCCACGGTGGCCAGGGCCGCGAGGGGGCCTGCGGTCAGCACGCCGGCGGAGGCGAGGCCGACCACGGTGTTGACGCCGGTGATCGCGAGCGGCACGGCGGGCAGGCCGCCGCGCTGGTGCGAGGCCGGAGAAGCGTTCTTCCCGCCGGCGGCGGGCTTCGGCTTCTCGGCCTGGTTGGTGTCGGGGGTGGGGGTGGGTGCCGGTGCGGTGACCGGCGGTTCGGCGAACGTCTGGGACATGACCGGGATACCTCCGGGCAGGTCGGGCCGCCCGTGCGGCGGCACAGGGAAGTCGAGCAGGCCGTTCTTGGGGCGCCGCGCAGTCCGGCCCGCCCCGGGGAGCGGGGCGGGCCGGAGCCGTTCGGGCATGTGGCGCGTCTGGTGTCAGGCGGCGTTGGGCCAGGGGATGGAGCGGCAGGTGGCGGCGTGCTTGTTCGCGGTGTCGCGGGCGGTGTGGCGCAGGGCGGAGCCGGGGCCGTCGCCGGTCTTGCAGCCGAGGCAGACCCACTTGTAGGCGAGGTGCTCGCCGTGGGTGGCGGCGGACTCGGGGTGGTGGAACAGGGCGACCAGGGCGGAGCCGAGGGTGAGGAACACGGCCTCGGTGCCGACCGGCAGGCCGGTGGCGGAGTCGGTGTGGATGAACGTGCCGGACACGGGGGCTCCTCGCAGGGTCAGGCGGAGGCGATGAGGGCGGCGGCGGTCTCGAAGGTGTGGTGCCAGGACTGGTCGAGCAGGTAGGCGCCGTTCAGGCCGTGATCGGCGAGCCGCACGAACGCGCGGCTGCCGGTGGCGTCGGCGATCCGGCGCAGCGGTTCGCGCCGGTCGGCGACGTAGTGCGTCACCGCGGACAGGGCGAGGGCGGCGGCCACGTGGCCGGGCCGCAGCCGCACCCCGAGCAGGCGGGTGCCGAGCAGCAGCGCGGCGGCCTGGGTGGCGGTGTAGCTGGCGACGTGCGCGGCGCACGCCCGGCGGCCCGCCGCGCTGGACTGCCCCTCGTTGTGGTCGTGCTGGCCCTTGTTCTGGGCCTGGTGGTCGGTCTGGATCCAGTGGTCGGCGAGGTCGGCGGAGGAGCGGAGCAGGGCGTAGGCGGCGGCGAACCTCGCCGCGCGGGCGGTGGTCACAGCAGTTCTCCGGAGTCTCAGGCCGCGGCGGTGAGGCCGTCGGCGCAGGGCAGGCAGGTGCCGAGGTGGGTGGGCAGGACGTAGCCGGCGTCCCGCCTGCAGACCGGGCAGGTGCGGCGGGCCCGGTTCGCGGCGGCGAGGGCGGCCGTCCGGCCGGGGGTCATCGGCCGGACCGGCTTGGCCAGGCACGCGCGGTAGAGGTGGGCGGCGCGCACGCCGTTGGTGCGGCGGGAGCGCCAGAGGATCTGTGCGGCGACCGGCTGGCCGCCCGGCCGCAGCCCCCGTTTGCGGAGCTGTCGGCGGGTCAGCAGCCCGTCGGGGGCCATCCGCCACGGGTAGGTGGGCAGGCCGAACCGCTCGCCGTGTGGGTCCCAGAACCGGGGGCGGCTCACGGGTTGGGCTCGGCTTCGGCGGCGGCCCGCAGGCGGACTGCGTACTCGTTGCGGCAGCCGATCAGGTCGCGCACCCGCCGGGTGGACAGCACCTGATTGGTGGTGGCGAGCTTCGCTGCGAGGGCCTTCACGCGGGCGAGGTCGCCGGGGTCGAGCGGGCGCCGGTCGTCGTTCCCGGAACGGTCCTCCGCGGGCCCTGCACCGGGCCTGTCGGGTGATCCGGAAAGGGGCTGGGAGCCTTTACCCGCAAGGGTTGTGAGGCTGCCGGGGGTGTTCCCGGAAGCGTTCCGCAGCGGCTCCGGAACGGTGTCCAGGTGGACGCTGCCGGAGGGGCCGCCGGGCAACGGGAGGGTGATCGCAGGGAACGGGTCGTCGGGCATTCCGGGCCACATGTCCGCCGGTGCCGGTAGCGCGCTCAGCTCCGCGACTCGGGCCCGGGCGTTCAGCCGCCGGGCCAGCAGGTCGGCGGTCAGGCCGGGGATCGTGATGCCCTGGACATACTCCCAGGCGATCCGCCACGCGTCGTCCGCGGACAGGGTGCCGTGCGGGGCCGCGGACAGCAGCCGGTCGGCGACCTCCCGCACCTCGGGGTGATGCTTGGCCCGCCGCTTGGCGTGCGCCACGCGCTCCTTCGCGGTCTTGCGGTCGGCGAGGGTGGGGCCGTGACCGCCGTGGGTCTGCAGGTCCACGATCCACACCGCGACCAGCGACGACAGGGCCAGCACCGCGGCCACCCACGGGTGGGCGGCGTACTGGTCGAGGCCATGCGCGGCGTTCACCGCGGCGGCCAGCACGCCGGCCGTCCACGCCCCGGCGCGGTAGGTGCGGGTCGAGCGCTCGCCCTCGGCGGCGGCCCCCATCGCGACCAGCGCCCAGGCGGTGCCCTCCAGCATCGCCGCCAGCAGTCCGGCGAGCGCCGGGTTGACGCCGGCGCCGGTCAGCGCGGCGACCTGCGAGATCACCGCAGGCACGATCGAGCACGCCATGACGAACCGGGCGAACACCTTCGCCGGGTTCTCCCGGACCCAGCTGATCCGGGCCGACCGGCGCGCCCGCCGCTCGGCCCGGGCCCGCTCGGCCCGCTCCTCCGCCTCCCGGCGGTCCGCAGCCTGGTGCCGGCGGGCGGCCTCGGCGTCCAGCCGGGCCTGCTCACGCTCCTCGCGCCGGTCCTCCCGGTCCGCGGCGCGCTCCGCCGCTCGGTCGGCCCGCCGCTCCGCGCGGTACTCGCCGAGGCCGCTCACGCCGCCACCCCCAGCCCCAGCACCCACCGAACGGTGGTGGTGCGGCGGGCGGTGTGCAGCGGCATCGGCGCGGTGTTCAGCAGGCGCTCGGCGTAGGCGGCCAGCTCCGGGTCCTCCCGGCGCAGGTCCGCCAGCACCGCCGCGGCGGCGTCCATCCGGGCGGCACGCTCGACCGCCGACTCGCCGGGCACACCGGCGAACAGCTCCTCGTCCACGCCCAACGCCAGCTCCGCGAACTCATCCGGGTTCGCGGCGTGCTGGCCTGCAACAATCGATTTCACGGGTCTACCTCTTCTAGCGGGGCGGTGGGCCCGAGGGCCGCCGCGCGATCCTTGGCCGGGAGCGCGGCGGCCCGTTTGGTGGGCCCAGGCCACTCGTCACGAGCAGCCACGGACCCCGGCACCCGCCGCGCCGTGCGCGAAGGTGTCGGGGCCCGAGATCACTGGTGAAGCAAGAGGTTCGGTCTCATCTGGACGCGGACCAGGCTCGCTCCGGGGAGATCGCTCCCGGAGGTCGTCGCCGGTGAAATGTCTGCCGCGTCGTTCTTTCTGCAAGTCGGCCGCGCACCGAAGTGCCCGCCGCCTTCCAGAGTCGGCTGCGTGTCCCATGTACGGCCGCCGTCTTAAGGGCGACCGAGGTGTCAGGGCGTGCGCCCCTTCTCTACCGACTGGTCTCCACTCACCCCGCCCGGCGTGGTCACGGAAGGACTGCGGTGGTGGATCACGCTCTTGAGTTGTGGGCGGTGCATTTGCGCAGGTAATGGCACTTTTGGGCGTGACCCATCGGCGCCACCTTGTCCCCCTTGAGCCACTGGCTCAACTGGTAGGTACAAGCTGCTGAACATGATGCTGCACTCACAGAGAGCGATCGTCAAGCCCATTGGTTCAACATGTAGGAACCAGTTGACCCAGTGGGGCATTATGGGAGGTATGAGTAGCCAGCCGCTGTACCGCCGAGTCGCAGACGTGCTCCGGAGCGAGATCAGCTCTGGGGTGTTCCCCCCTGGGGCTCGCCTGCCCTCTGAGCGCGACCTGTGTGACCGGTTCGAGGCCTCCAGGAACACGGTGCGCGCCGGCCTGAACGTCCTCGTGGCTGAAGGACTGATCTCGGCTAGCCAGGGGCTCGGCTATGAGGTCCGCTCGCACGAGGTGTTCAACCTGAACGCCTCGCGCTTCGAGAATCTGACGTTCCCCCAGAACGGGGACGCCTACAACACTGACGTAACTCAGGCTGGCCGCCGGCCTCACCAGGACTTCCGGGTAGAGATGCAACCAGCGCCAGCAATCGTGGCAGCTCAGCTACGGGTAGCCGAGGGTGCGACGACCGTTCTGCGGTTCTGTCACCGCTTTGTCGACGGCGTGCCGTGGTCCACCCAGGCCACCAACTACCCCATGTGGCTGGTCGAGAAAGCACCGCGGTTGGCGGAGCCGGGTGACATCGAAGAGGGCACCACCAGGTACCTCGCCAGCCTCGGGGTAGAGCAAGTCGGCTACTTCGATGACATCTCCACCCGGATGCCCACACCGGACGAAGCACGGCTTCTCCAGGTAGGTGCGGGTGTGCCAGTACTTGTGTGGGTGCGGACCGGATACGCGCAGGACAAGCCGATTCGCTGCACCGTCACCACGTTTCGTGGCGACCTCAACCACATGAACTACGAGATCGGGGACCTTTCGGCGCGGGAGGCAGAGGCGTGATCGTCGAGTCTGCAGCGCCCGCAGACCTGGACCACCTCCTTGCATTCCGGGAAGAGGCAGCCGGATGGTTGACCGCGCTTGGCAGCGACCAGTGGGCCCGTCCCTACCCTGCAGACAAGCTCCTGGCCACGATCGAGGCCGGCACGGTCTTCATGCTCAGGGACGGATCGCAGACTGTGGGGACCATAACGCTCACGCCCGATGCTGAGGATGGCCTCTGGACTCCCAGCGAACTCCGCGAGCCTGCTCGGTACGTCAACAAGCTCACGGTCTCTCGTGCCTATGCGGGCCGCGACATCGGGGGGCGGCTGCTGAACTGGGCCGGTACCCGTGCGGCCAGTCAAGGCGCGCGGTGGCTGCGGCTGGATGCGTGGACGACCAACGAGCGGCTGCAGCGGTACTACGTCGATCATGGATTCCGGCACGTGCGGACCGTACGAGAAGGCGGGGCAGTGAATGGAGGCCCGCGCGTCTCCGGATGGATCGCGCAGCGGCCAGCCGTAGCTGCCGCGCATGGCTTCGAGGACTCCACTGTCGTGGGTGAAGGCGAAACTCTTGGCTCGCGTCGCTGATCAGCCGTGGCTTGCTTGGTCCATGGCCCGCTCAGCCGAGGTGTTCTTCGCTATCGCGAAGGCTTGAGCGAAGAACACGACGCCCGTTCCGACACCTAGGGCGTGTTATGGAGGTGGGCCTCTAGCTCGCCGGTCACTCCTCGACCTTTTCCAAGATCCTTAAAGTCCCATGGACTGATGCTCACTAAATCGCGATCTTGGAACGCTGGCTAATGCGACTCGAAGCCGCTAGTATTACTGGCCTCGTACCGTAGGGGGAATGGCCAGCATGGGGCCCGAGGAGTATGTTCTGCTTTGGCTTTTTGAAGCCGTGGACCGCAACCACGGCAGAGAATTCCTGTCGCATAGGGATGGCCAAACTGGGTGGCAGAAGCATCTCCCCGTGATTTCCGATCGCCTGACGAGCGATATTCGAAAAAATGGCTTCATACGAATTTCCCGCGAGGATTTTCACCCCATCAATTTTGCCATCGCTCTGTTTGGTGATGACTATGAGCCTACCTATGTGGCGAAGATGCGCTTGACGCCGTTGGGTTGGTCTCGGGCGCTGCAACTCTACCTTCAGTCGGAGCGGGAGGCTGCCGAACTGGCTCCCGCTAGGGAGTCGGCGGTTCTGTCGAGGCTCTTGATGTGGGTATATCAGGGGGGTGGAATGGGTGCGCCAGCGTCGGGGGTGGCAGAATCGCTTCCCACGGCGTCAATTAGTAAATTTGTCCGCCCCGTGGATCCGGAATCCACGCATGGGGTCTGGATTTCCAGCAACGAGGCAAGGCGGGCAGCGGTCCTCGCTGACTCTTTGAACCTTGCTACCTTCGACGGAAATCTAGGTTCAGTAAGGCTGACTGGCTATGGTGTTCGGTGCGTAACCGATTATGGAGGGAGTTTCGCCCAGATGTCTGGTTCGGAAAAGGGTCGTGATTCGATCCAGGTTCAAAACGGCATTGTCGTCACAGGGGGCCGAGCGCGCGATGTGACCTTCAATCAGGGCGGAAACTCTCGGCCTCCCGCTGACCCGAAGGCCGCAGAGCTGGCCGCGCGCGTCGTGGAACTGGTCGCGGAACACCGCGGAGCGATCGAGCAGTCGGATCGGGTAGCTAGGGACGCTCAAGAGGTTGCCGACGAGCTGAGCGGACCGAGCGAAGCGCAAGATCGCGACCGCATTCGGGACTCGCTGACGCGGCTCTCGGCCAGGGTGATCGGCATCGATGCCCTCGCAATCGCAGTACAGGAACTGTGGCGGCACCTGTTCGGGTAAGCGCGAGCTCGCTGGGGGTTCTGGCGCGGATTGGCCCCGCTGTACGGCAGCGGGGCCAATCCGCGCCGAGCGATCTGCATGAACCTGGGGGCGGTGAGGCGGCCATCCCAACGCCGTTGGCGAGCAGACCACCCCGATCGAGGTCCTCCCCGGTGGCCGGATCATTGAGACCAGCAGCTAGGCACGAGCGGTGTCAGACCCACCTGCTAGCGTCTGCTCCTTCTCAGAGGCCCTAAGGCCGTGCCTGAGGGAGCAAGTTCAAGCTGCGCCATCCCGTGCGCCTACAGAGGTGTACATGGGCGGGCCGACAGCCCAACGCGCTGGCGATCGCACGGTCTGAGCCGCGTAGAGGCAACGCAGGGTCCAAGGCCACCGCTTCGCCTGCCCTACCCGCACTGCAGTCGGCAATCCGTACCAACGGATTGCCGACTGCACTGGCATGGTTGACGCCTACGCCGGGGGCCGGATCGAGATCGGGATATCAACCTGGGGTTGAAGGATCTCAAGTCGACCGGAGAATGAACGTACTACCTGGTTATAGATATCTGGACTCTTGGGCGCCGTCAGGGTCACTACGAGGGCATAGTCCACCCTATCCGAGGAATTGCCGGCGAGCTGCTCGATCCTTGAGACGTGGCGAACGTCAAATACTGGCCGGCAGAGTGACGAAGCGCGCATCGTCTTGACCTTATGCTTGATCGTCTCCCATTTGTGGGCATCCCGTCGAAGTTCGCTTTCGGGCGCGTAGTCCGATCCTTGAAAGAATGAGCTTGTGGCCGCGACGGTCGAGTTTTCCGAGGTCATCTTTTCGGCGTGAGGCCTGAAAAATGGCTCAATTGCGCTACCCGTGTATGTGCTAGGCGTTCGCGCGTCGACAGGAGAGCTGATGCAGTAGGTTGCGGCGATCTGCACCTGGCCTTCCGTTACCGATTCCGGGAGCGGGATTGGCATCCTCACTGCCTGCCCAGGATCAATAGATCCCTGATACAGGACTCGCACTGAATTCGGCCGACACAGAACATAGTCATCGAGGCTTTCCGGGATTCTCCCCCAGCCGGCCTCATCGATTGGCAAGTCGTCACGTTCAGCGCAGTGGATCAACAGCGCCTTGAGTGCAAGCGCACTCAACTCAGGTCCGAAATGAGCTCGAATAGCTGTAGCCATTCGCAGGGCCGCAGGAGCGGCAAAGCTCGTTCCCTGGCTTAGCAGCGGCGGCATGCCAGCCTCGCTAGGGGCAAAGCAGAATGGCTCGAATGCTCCGCCGCCAAAGCTTAGAATATCTGGCTTGACCATTCCCGGTGAGCGCCCGGGTCCGAGCGCGCTGTAACTAGCCCGCTCCCACCGGGTACGACGGCTATCAGCAGATCCGACGGCAAGCGAGTTGACTGAATCGGACGGCACTTGAATCCGAGCGTTTCCTGACTGCCTGTCGGCTTCCCCGTTATTTCCAGCCGCCACTGTCAGGAGGGTTTTTCCCTGGGACGTGTAGTGATCCAATACTGCCGTCCAGGGGTGGACTTCATCGTCCTCAACTGGGAGATAGGGCCCCAGGCTTAGGTTGATGAAGTCGTAGTGCTTCTTCTCCAGCACGGCCGCGATGCGCTTAAGGGCCTTGTAGAGGTCGTAATCCTGATCATCCTCGGTATCGAGCACCCGGTAATGATCAACCTCGGCGAATGGCCTGGGGGCCGGCTGCCCGGGGGTCAGGGAGCCAAACAGAATGGCCGAAGTGACGTTGTGTCCGTGAGCGACATAGTCGGGTACCTCGCCTTCAATGGGACCTGCATCAAAGGCTGTCGCCCACCTATCGAACGCATGGTTCTTCGGAAGCCCTCCGTCGAATACCGCTACACGGACCGACGGGTCAATCGCCCCACCCTCAGGGAGCGGGACAGGAGCGAGATTGGCGTTTGTGAAGCTGCGCTCAATCGGATGCAGGGTTCGAAGCTTAGGCATCGGTCGGAGAACCCGAAGGAAGGAGAATCGACTGAGTTTGTCGATTTCGCTGCGCGCGATCCTTACGGGGATAAATGCCAACCCGGAGATGCGAATTCCGGCGGCCACGTCGGCCTGCGCGCCACACTGCCGCGCATATTCAGCAAATGCGCTTAGGATTACGGATCGATCGCGCTCTGGAAGGTGGAGACCTGCCTCGATCAAGGCCCGATCGCCACTCAGTCCATCGACCCCGCGTTCCTTATCGCTTGCAGACGGGGCCCTGAACCTTTCGATTCTCTGGAGCGGAGATCCTTCCGGAAACGCCCCCTTGATCTTCAGCCTTTGATGCCAGCTTTCGAAAGAAGATGTCCGGCCAGAGACGAAGAGCTCGGTAGTGTCCATCTCGATCGGCTCACCTTGGCGAGTCCACTGGCCAGGTGTCACGCGCGCGCCGCGCGACCCGATGTAGGTAAGGCCCAGGTCTCGAAGGAAGTCTCCAGGATGATACGTCTTCGCAATGAACTGTGGATGGAGTGTCACTATGCCGACGGTTTTCCCATCGGGGGTCGCGGCAGCGGGAAGTGACTGGAACGACCGCACCGCTACGTCCAGTTGCGTTTGGAGCCTTTTTCGCGCCTCTTCAGCGGTGTATGGCTCCTTCGGCTTTCTGCCTGATCGCGCCAGCGATACAGGCGTAACCAGCCGCTCGCCATGGCCGAGCAGGAAGTTCCTGGGCTCCGACATCAATCCCCCCTCTGGGATAAATGAGCACTACCTTTCGAGCCTGCGCCGAATTGTGTCGCGGCTTACCCCCGTAATTTCGCTCGCCCGCCGCTGCGAGATTGAGCACTCCTCAATCAGGTCTAGAGCAATTTGAATTCGGCGAGGGGCTTCCATTTCTCGCAACCTCTGCCTGCCGAGATCAAGCAGGACATCAAAAAGCTTCTCGTCTTTCAGGGCTGCCCGCCTGCGAGCACCCAGTACGAGCCGCTCGGCATCAGCGAATGAAGCTCCCTGAAGTGTCTTTACGAGAAAGTCAATGACTTCCCTCGAGCCGTCCACGCCGCAGTATTGGATCAACGCCTCCCTGAGCTGGACCGGCCCAGGAAGCGGGAAGTCAACGACTTGATCGAAGCGCCGCCAAACAGCCGGATCTAGCAGCTCGGCATGATTTGTTGCGGCGAGGAGGAGGGAAGAGGCGGGCCAATCATCGATTTCCTGGAGGAGGACTGTAACGAGTCTCTTCAGCTCTCCTACCTCCGCTGAATCGTCGCGGCGCTTGGCCACCGTGTCCAACTCATCAAGTAGCAAGACTGATGGGCTCGACTTCGCGTAGTCAAGCACCTTGCGGATGTTGCTGCCCGTTCGGCCAAGGTAGCTGCTCATCACGGATGACAGGTCCAAGACGAGTAGCGGCCGGCGGAGTTCGGCGGCGATCCACCGAGCTGCCAGCGTCTTACCCACACCCGGAGGACCGACAAACAGTGCAGACCGGCTCGGCATCAGGCCTGACCGCGCGAGGCGCTCGCGGTTCAGGTGCTCCTCGCGAAGCTGATCGAGCTGGCCTCGTACTGGATCTACCAACACGGGCGACTGGGCAGGGCCTAGTTGATCAGCTCGGATGAGTGGGAGGCGGGTGTCGCCGTCGAGAGGAAGAGGGAGCGCGTTGCCATGGCTCCTCATTGGCGCGTCGAGGCTCGGTGCGGAGCGCAGTAGCTCCCGCAGCGACTCGGCGAGACTGCTGTTGGTCGCCTGGTACCGCCTCGCCATGCGCTGAAGCAACGTCTGCACGTCTTGTGACCGACCCGCCATCGCGACGCGCGCTAGGTGGACTATGTCGCGATCATATCGACCAGCATCGTCCAGCACGACTGGATCTTTGGCCTCTAGCATGCCAGTTACCCTATCTCTGAGTGGCCTAGTTCTTCGACATTGAGGCACATCTAGTCCACTGTGCCCCCGGCACCATCCTTCCGGGCGACACTGACAGACGTGATGGCGGGGGTCCCTCACCAGGCGATCAGCCCGCCGCTGCACTCCTCGGCCATGACCAACGAGAGACGGAGGGTGCAGTCATCGGCGTGCCGGCCAGGCGCGGCGCAGGGTGCCGCCAGCCTCGGGGGACAAGGTGTCGCCCCTGGAGAAGTCTTGGAGAGGATCTTGAGGGTCAAGCTCCAGGGCGCCAACGGTGACCACCGTTCCCCGATGCCCTGAGCTGCATCTTTGAGCTGCCTCCCACGTCGCGTAGACCTGAGGGCCTACTTCGGGACGAAGGTGTCTGTTCAGGTAGCTGGTCCAGCCGTCGACATCGGCAGCCGACATCAACGACCGCGAACATCCATGTGTGACCTGATCCATGCGTGAAGCCGCTGTCCACCCGCGGACGCTAGCGATGCTGGCAGCCGGGAGCCGCAAGGTGGCTTGTAAAGCGGGGGTCGTCGGTTCGAACCCGACAGGGGGCTCCGTTCGGAATTCCGGAAGGGCCGGCTCGCGGGGCGTTCCCCGCGGCCGGCCCTTCCGTCGTCGTGGGGCGCCGGATGCTCCGTGGGCGTCTCAAAGGGTTGATCGGAGTGCCGGACGGGCGGTGCTCGCTGCAGGCCCGACCGGGGCGGTTCCGGCTGGGCGCGCCGGGGGCCGCCGGGCGGTCGTACGGTGGACGGGGGGCCGAAGACGCCTGGCAGCAGGCGTGCGAGACCCGCGGGAGGTCGCGATGCCCGGTTCTGTCACGATCGGCCACACCGATGCGCTGGTGATGCTGAGCCACGACGACGCCAAGCGGCTGTCGACGGTGCTCGGGGAGATGGCGAACATGCTGGAGTCGTCCGGCGACAGCCGGCTCGGCGACGCCCAGGTCGGCGAGCTCTGCCGGGGCAGGGCGGCGTCGCGCGAGGAGCTGACCGGCTGGTGCCGGAACCTCTCGCAGTACCTGGCCGAACACCTCTGACCGGACGCCCCCGGCCGGACCGGCGCCGATCGACTCCGGTCGGCTCTCCGGTCGGGATTCCGGGTGCGGGCCGCGGCCGGGACGGCGGCCGGAACCGTCGCCCCGGCCCGTGGCGTGCCCGCTCCGCGGAGGGCGCCGGGCGGCAGGGGCGGACGGTCCGGGGAGGTCTTCGACGGCCGGCCCCGCCGGGCGCCTGCGCGGGGTAGGTTCGCCGGTATGGAGCCGCTGTCCCGGATCACCGTGCCGACCCCACTGCCGACCGGTCCGATGCGGCTGGCGGTCACGCCTGCGGGCGTCGCGGCGGTCTCGTACGCGGGTGAGCCGGCGGCCGGGGCGGGGGTGCCGGAGTGCACCGAGCGCCGGGTGGTCGACGCGGTCACCGGGCAGCTGGCCGAGTACTTCGGCGGCCGCAGGCGGCGGTTGGAGCTGCCGATCGACTGGCGCCTCGCCACCGGGCCGCACCGCGTGGTGCTGGAGCGGCTGGTGGCGGACGTCGGCTACGGGCGGACCATCACCTACGGCGAACTCGCGGCCCGCAGCGGGGTCTTCGAGGACGTCGCGGAACCCGGTCTGGCGGCCCGCACGGTCGGGCAGATGATGGGCGCCAACCCGCTCGCCCTGCTGGTGCCGTGCCACCGGGTGGTGGCCGCGGACGGACTGGGCGGGTTCGGCGGCGGCCCGCAGGGGCTGGAGACCAAACGCTGGCTGCTCACCCTGGAGGGTGTGCTGCCGCCGACGCTGGACTGGAACGGGCCGGTCGGCTGACCGGCCCGTCGGCCGCTCCGGGCCGGACGGTTCAGACGGCCGCGGCCGCCGCGCCGAGCTGCCACGCGTGGGTGCGCTGCCGCGGCAGCACCGGCTGGATGCCGGAGACCAGGGTGTACTCGGTGTCGAGCAGGTCGGCGGCGAAGGCGGTCGCGGGCGCCTCGCCGAGGGCCAGCTGCACCGCCGTCCACGGCAGGTTGAGCCCGCACAGCCGGAGCTGGTGCAGCCCGCCGGAGGGGCGGGTGTTGACGTCGAGCACCACCGGGCGGCCGTGGTGGTGCCGGTACTGGACGTTGGAGAGGTAGGACACCCCGAAGGTCTCGACGAGCCGGCGGGTGGGCTCCAGGTACCGCGGGTCGGTGGTGAAGGTCCGGCGGCGCCGGGTCTTCGTCCGGCCGACGGCGGCGAGCAGCCGGCCGTCCGGCGAGGTGAGGCAGTCGACCGAGACCTCCGGGCCCTCCAGTAGCGGCATCACCAGCAGGTCGGCCGGCTCCGGGCTCTGCTCCAGGGCGTTCAGCACCAGGTCGAGCTGGACGCTCGCGTCGGGGAAGCCGGTGAGTCGGCGCAGGCTGAACGGCTCCCTGGTGAGCACCCGGAAGCCCTCGCCGCCGGCCCCGGAGGCGGGCTTGAGGCAGGCCGTCGACCCCTCCTCCTCGATCTCCTCGACCGCGGCGAGCAGCTCGTCGGCGGTGCGGACGTGCCGCCACAGCGGCACCGGCAGGCCGGCCGCGGCCATCGCCGCGTAGCCGTCGGCCTTGCTCTCGAAGACGGCGATCGCCGCGGCCGACGGGCACACCAGCGCGGTGCCGATCGCCTCGAAGTCGCGCCGGCGCAGGGATATCGCGAGTTGGCCCAGCCGGGGGAGGAAGACGTCTATGCTGTGCCGGGCGCAGAATTCCAAGGCGAATTCCACGTAGGCCTCGGGGGAGAGGCCCTCGGGTTCGAGTGATCCGAAGTCAGCGGCGGCGAGCACCGGGGAGTCCGGGTCGACGTGCGTGGCATGGATCTCGACCGGGCGCGGAGCGGCGCGCAACAGGTCGATGAAGAAGACGTTCTCGGCGTAGGTACGGTTCAGCCAGACGCGAACGGGGGCGCTCACGGGGGTCTCCCTGGAAAAGGGCGCAACGGTGGGAGGGCGCGGTCGGGGCGGCCTGCCTGCCGGCGTCTTGCCGCGCTCTTGAGGTGGCACCTTAGCGCCCGCGCCGGGCCGGGCGGACGGGGGGTGGGGTGTCGTGCTGGCGTTCGATCAACATCCCTGCGCATCAGGCTAGTTGGTGATCGATGACGGGCCGGTGACGTCGGGTTCCGGCATGTTGCGGTCAGATGAATTCAGCACCGGTCGGCGCGGGCGGGCCGGCCGGCGGCCCGGTGACGATGAACGTGCCCATGCCGGCTTCGGACCGCGGCGGCGCCCGGGCGACGTTCGGCCGGCGGGCCGCATTTTCGAGTGCGTGCTCTATTCATACTATTTGCAGGTGCGAATTGACCACTCGTACGAGTGATTGCGGACGGGGCCGAATGGGCGTCAGCATATTTTGACAAAGCGGCACGTCCGGTGTGCGCATGCCTCGCGCGAAGGGTTCCTCGATGTCGACCGAAACCAGCATTGGCGTTCATGCGCAGGAGGGAGAGCCGCAGCCGCGGCAGCAGTCCAGCCTGAGCACGGCCGGTGCGCGGAATCTGGCCAGCACCACCAAGTCGGCGCCCCAGATGCAGGAGATCAGCTCGCGCTGGCTGCTGCGGATGCTCCCCTGGGTGCAGGTGTCCGGCGGCACGTACCGGGTGAACCGCCGGCTCAGCCACGCGGTCGGCAGCGGCCGGGTGGCGTTCGTCCGCACGGGCTCCCGGGTCGAGGTCCTGCCGCCCTCGCTGCGCGAGCTGCCGCTGCTGCGCGACGTGCAGGACGACGCCCTGCTCGCCGCCCTGGCCGCCGGCTTCGTGCAGCGGGAGTTCCGGGCCGGCGAGCAGCTGGCGGCCGAGGGCGAACCGCTCGGCGAGCTGCTGCTGGTCGCGCACGGCAAGGTCGAGCGGCACGGCACCGGGCGCTACGGCGACGCCACCGTGCTCGACTCCCACGCCGACGGCGACCACCTGGGCGACGAGGCGCTGCTCGGCCCGGACGCCCGCTGGCCGGTCGGCCTGCGCGCCACCACCGCCGGCACCCTGCTCGCGCTGTCGCGTGCCGCCTTCGAGCAGGTCGCGGCCACCGCACCGGAGCTGCGCGAGCGCGCCCGGGCCCTCGCCGAGGGCGACCGGCGCCCGCGGAACAAGTACGGCGAGGCCGCGATCGAGATGTCCGCCGGCCACACCGGCGAGCACGAGCTGCCGGCGGCCTTCGTCGACTACGAACTCGCCCCCCGCGAGTACGAGCTGAGCGTCGCCCAGACGGTGCTGCGGGTGCACACCCGGGTCGCCGACCTCTACAGCGAGCCGATGGACCAGACCGAGCACCAGCTCCGGCTCACCGTCGAGGCGCTGCGCGAGCGCCAGGAGCACGAGCTGGTCAACAACCCCGACTTCGGCCTGCTCGCCAACGCGGACCACAGCCAGCGCATCCAGACCCACTCCGGCCCGCCCACCCCCGACGACATGGACAACCTGCTCAGCCGCCGCCGTGGCACCAAGTTCTACCTGGCCCACCCGCGGGCGATCGCCGCCTTCGGCCGCGAGTGCAACCGGCGCGGCCTGTACCCCGCCCCGGTGGAGGTCCACGGCCGCCGGGTGCCGGCCTGGCGCGGGGTGCCGATCCTCAGCTGCAACAAGATCCCGATCACCGACGGCACCAGCCCGATCCTCGCCATGCGCACCGGCGAGGACAAGCAGGGGGCGATCGGCCTGCACCAGACCGGCATCCCGGACGAGTTCGAGCCGAGCCTCTCGGTGCGGTTCGCCGGCATCGACGAGAAGGCGGTCATCTCCTACCTGGTCACCGCGTACTACTCCGCCGCGATCCTCGTCCCGGACGCGGTGGGCGTCCTGGAGAACGTCGTCCTGGACGGCCCGCGCGGCTGATCCGGGACACCCGCCGCGGACGGGGCGGCACACCTGCACGACGGCACGCGAGCACGACAGCAGCAGGAGACAGCACCACGGCACGGGCGGCGCCGCACGGCCGCCCGTGCCGCCACACCGAGGGGGAGGACCACCATGGGGATCTTCGCGCCGGAACGCGACCAGACCGACGGGAACGAGGCCGCCGACGTGCTGGCCCGTGCCCGCAGCACCGTCGACCCGGGCCTGCGCGCCGCCGTCGACACCCTGCCGGGCTCGATGCGCCGCATCGCCGGCTACCACTTCGGCTGGTGGGAGGCGGACGGCACGCCCGGCACGACCGGCTCCGGCAAGGCGATCCGTCCGGCGCTGGTGCTCGCCGCCACCCAGGCGGCCGGCGGCCTCCCCGGCGCCGCCGTCCGGGCCGCCGCCGCGGTGGAGCTGGTGCACAACTTCACGCTCCTCCACGACGACGTCATCGACCGCGACCGCACCCGCCGCCACCGCCCCACCGCCTGGCGGGTGTTCGGCACCACCGAGGCGATCCTGGCCGGCGACGCCATGCACTCCCTGGCCCTGCGCGTCCTCGCCGAGGACACCCACCCCGCCGCCCCGGCGGCCGTCCGCCGGCTCGCGGACTGCGTGGTCGAACTCTGCGCCGGCCAGCAGGCCGACTGCTCCTTCGAGCAGCGCAGCGACGTCACCCTGGCGGAGTGCCTGGCCATGGCCGAGGGCAAGACGGGGGCCCTGCTCGGCTGCGCCTGCGCCGTGGGCGCGCTCTACGCCGGGGCGGGCGAGGCGGTCGCCGACGTGATGGACGCCTTCGGCCGGGAGATCGGCCTGGCCTTCCAGCTGATCGACGACCTCATCGGCATCTGGGGCGACCCGGCCGTCACCGGCAAGCCCGTCGGTGCCGACCTCGCCGCCCGGAAGAAGTCGCTGCCGGTGGTGTACGCGCTGAGCAGCGGCACCGCCGCCGCGGCCGAGCTCGCCGCGCTCTACGCACTGGACCGTCCGCTCAACGCCGCCGAACTGCAGCGGGCCGCGGCCGCGGTCGACCGGGCCGGGGGCCGCAGCTGGGCCCAGGGCGAGTCCTGCGAACGGATGGCCTCGGCCATCGCCCACCTCGCCGAGGCCATCCCCGACCCCTCCGAGGCGGACGACCTGCTCGCCCTCGCCGAACTCGTCACCCGGCGCTCCCACTGACGAGAGGACCGTCGGCACCGGGCCGCGGCCGTCAGGCGCCCCCGGCCGCCCCTGCGGCGGCGAGGAGTTCCTTCTCCTTCTCCTCGGCGATGCCCAGCGGCGTCCCGCCCTGGGTGTAGGGGGCGTCGCGGGGGCCGCGCCGCCCGATCCAGGCCCAGGTGCCGCGGACGGTCTCCTCGACGGGCCGGTTGCGCAGGCCGGCCTCCCGGGCCCGGGAGGTGTCGGCCCGCCAGATGCCGGCCCAGTCGGGCTCGTCGGGCGTCCACAGCGGCAGCTCCGTCCAGGGTGCGACCCCGGCGGCGAGCAGCGCCCCGTCGGCGACGGGCACGAACTCGGCGTCGGCGCCGGTGGACTCGGCGCAGGCGCGCAGCATCGCGCCCATGGTGGTCCCGCCGGCCGGCCCGGTGGTGACGTACCGGCCGGTCCGGCCCTGCTCCAGCAGACCGAGTCCGAAGGCGGCGAAGTCGCGGGCGTCGATCAGCTGCATGGGGCGCTCCGGATCGCCGGGGAGGATCACCTGCCCGCCGCGGGCGATCCGCTCCAGCCACCAGAGCAGTCGGCCGACGTTCTCGTGCGGACCGATCAGCAGACCGCAGTTGAGCAGTGTGGAGTTCTCGCCGAAGTGCTCCGTCACGGCACGCTCGCAGCCGGCCTTCAGGGCGTTGGCGGGGGGCTGGTCCGGCGGGGTGTCGGCCGGGCAGTCGAAGGTTGCGGAGGTTTCGTCCACCGGCCGGGCGGGCCAGTCGGCGAAGGCGTGGATCGAGGAGACGAAGCTGTAGTGGCCGGCGCGGCCGCGCAGCAGCCGGGCGGCCTGCGCGACGGCGTGCGGCTGCTGGCCGGAGGTGTCGACGACGGCGTCCCAGCTGCGGCCGTCGACGAGCCGGGCGAGGTCCTCCGCTCTGGTGCGGTCGCCGTGGACGGCTTCGACGCCGGGCCGGTCGGGCCCGGTGACGCCGCGGTTGAAGGTGGTGACCCGGTGACCGCGGGCGAGGGCGTCGGAGACGTAGGCCCGGCCGAGGAAGGACGAGCCGCCGAGGATGAGGATGTTCATACCGGTGACCCTCTCCGGCGCGGTCCGTCCGCACACGGGCGTTCACTCCTGGCGGACCGGCGGCGGCGTCGGCCACCGGCCGGGCCGACGGGTCATTAGTCTCACTTCATGCCGATTCGTCCGAGGGGAGTGTGGCGGCATGGGTAATCCGGTTCTGGTGGACGAGGCCACGGTGCGGGGCACGGCGGCGGAGGCCTGGATCTGGGGGCTGCCGATGCTGGAGAACTACCGGACGCTCCACGCGCAGGCCGTCGACGAGGCGGACCCCCGCTACGTCGGCGGCTTCGGCGTCTTCCGCCACTACCCGCACCCCTTCACCCCGGCCAACACCGACGTCGTCACCCCCAACAACGACACCCCGTACTCGCTGGCCTGGCTCGACCTGCGGGCCGAGCCGTGGGTGCTGGAGGTCCCGGCCACCGACCGCTACCACGTGCTGCCGCTGCACGACCTCGACACCTGCTACGTGGGCTTCGTCGGCTCCCGCACCACCGGCAACGGCGCCGGCCGCCACCTCGTCCTCGGCCCGGACCACCGCGGCACCCCGGGCGAGGGCTTCGACGGCGTCCTGCACGCCGACACCCGGCTGGTCGGCATCGTCGGACGGACCCACCTGGCGGGGCCCGAGGACGTCCCCGCCCTGGAGCGGGTCCAGGCCGGCTACCGGCTGCGCCCGCTCAGCGCCCACCTGGGCACCGAACCGCCGCCGTCCGCACCCGACCCGGTCTGGCCGGTCTGGCGCGAGGAGGTCCTCGACGGCCTGGAGTTCTTCTCCTTCCTGGACTTCCTGTTGGGCTTCTTCCCGGTGCTGCCGGCCGACGCCGACCTGCGCCGCCGCCTCGCCGAACTCGGCGTCGGAACCGGGGACTTCGAACCCGCCGCGCTGCCCCTGGGGATCCGTGGGGCGATGGCCCGGGGAATCGCCGACGCCCGGACCAGGCTGAGCGCGGCGGTGGCCGGGAGCCACGACTCCACCGCCCTGTTCGGGACGAGGGTCCAGCTCGGCACCGACCACCTCGGCCGGGCGATCGGTGTGCTGCGCGGCCTGTACGGACTGCCGGTCGAGGAGGCCTGGTACACCGCCTGGACCACCGAGGAGGACCCGGACAGCGCTGGCGGCCTGGGCAGCGCGGGCGGCCGGGGTGGTGCGGGCGGCCGCCCGCTGGACGGTTCGGTCCGCTCCTACCTCCTCCGCTTCCCGCCCGGGGGCCGCCCGCCCGCCCGGTACTTCTGGTCCGTCACCGTCTACGGACTGCCCGACCAGCTGCTCGTCGACAACCCCGTCGACCGGTACTCGATCGGCGACCGCACCCCCGGCCTCACCGCCGACGAGGACGGCGGCCTGACCCTCCGGCTCCGCCACGAACGCCCCGAGGACCCGCGGGAGCAGGCCAACTGGCTGCCCGTCCCGGCCGGGCCCTTCATGGCCGTGTTGCGGGTGTACGGCCCCGAGCCCACCGTCCTCGACGGCCGCTGGCAGCGGCCGCCGCTGCTCCCCGGCCCCTGAGCCCCGCCCCGGCCCTGCCCCGCACCCGCCCGCCCCGTCGCACCCGAACGGCCGTCCGGAAAATGGGCGGTGCGGGCTGTAACGCCGTGCCGTCCCCGGCGCGTCCTACAGGAGGAAGCGCACAGCGGGGGGAGCGCGGAGCGGGGAGGAGGGGACGGGCATGGCCGGGGGAGGACCGGGACGCGGCGCCAGGGACGACGAGTTCCTGGAGTTCGCGGCGACCCGATCGAGCCCTCTCTACCGTTCCGCCTGCCTGCTGACGGGCGGCGACACCCACCTCGCCGAGGACCTCGTCCAGGAGACGCTCGGCCGGATGTACGCGGTCTGGCGCACCGGCGGCTGGCGTCCCGGCACCAAGCGGATCGACAACCCCGCGGCCTACGCCCAGGGCGTGCTCTACCGCCTGTTCCTCTCGCACGTCCGGCGCCGCAGCAGCACCGAGCGCCCGGTCGGTGACCTGCCGGACCGGGCCGCCCCGGCCGGCGACTCCTCGCTGCGGGTCACCCTGATCGAGGCGCTCGCCCGGCTCTCGCCGCGGGACCGCGCCGTCCTGGTCCTCCGCTACTGGGAGGACGTCAGCGTCGAGGAGACCGCGGAACTGCTGGGGGCCAGTCCGGGCGCCGTCCGGACGCAGACCTCACGGGCGCTCACCCGGCTGCGGGCGCTGATCGGCGACGCCCTCCCCGACCTCGCCCTGCGCTGACCGTGCCCGCCCCGAGCGCCGCACCGCCCGACCGTTCCCGTCCGACCACCCCGTCCGACCATCGAGAACCACCCGATCCGACCGCAGAGACGGTGAACCAGCCATGTCCGACGCACCCGAGCCACTCCCCGAGGAGGAGCTCGTCCAGCTCTTCCGGGAGGCCGGTGACGGCTTCCTGGCCGACCGCCCGCAGATCGTGCTCGGCGCCGTGGAGCGCGGTCGGGCCCTGCGCCGCCGCCGGGTCGCCTCCGTGATCGGCGGGACGGCCGCACTGGCCGTGATCGCGGGCGGCGGAGCCCTGCTGGCGACCGTCCCCGGCGGCCCCGGCCGGTCCTACCGGACGGCGGCGGACTCCGCCGCCGGCTCGGGGATGACCGACCAGGAGATGGTGGCGGCCCTCAGACCGCACCTGGACGGCTGGCGGATCGTCGACGTCCGCGGCACCGGGACGGCCGGCTCCGCCGAGGCCGGAACGGCGCCGCTGGTGGAGATCACCGTGGACGACGGCCACGGCCGGGCCGGCGTCCGGACGGCGGTCTGGCGCGACACCGTGCGGACGGTGCTGCAGTCCACCGCGTGCCCCGAGCCGAGGCACCCCGAGGTGACCTGCAGCCGGGCGGAGCTGCCGGACGGCTCCGCCCTGATGACCTGGAAGTCCGGCTACGCCGACACCGGGGCCAAGTCCTGGTGGTGCCTGCTCGCCACCGCGTCCGGCAAGCGGGTCTCGGTCACCGAGTGGAACTCCTCCGAGGTCGGCGAGACCGCCAGCCGCACCGACCCTCCGCTGACCGTCGACCAGCTCCGGATGATCGCCGTCGACCCGGTCTGGGACCGCGCGGTGGACGACACCGGACGGCGGACCGGGGCCGCGCAGCCCTGACCGGACGGCGGGCCGGGGCGGTCCGGTCAGGGCCGGGGCCGGGCCGGGCTCAGGGGGTGGCGCCGCCGGAGGGCGGCGGAGAGGCGGCGTCCCGACCCGGTGCGGGATCGCTGCCGTGCGCCGGACCGGAGCCCTCGGCGGCCGGCGGCGAGGGGTCACCGGCAGGACCGGACGCACCGCCCGACCCGCCCCCGGTCCCGCCTGTCCCACCGCTGCCGCCCGTCCCACCGGTACCGCCCGTGCCGCCCGGCTCGGGACTCCGGCTGCCGCCGGGCTCCGAGGAGCTGCCGCCCGAGCCGGTGCCGCCGGACGGGGTGCCCCCGGAGCCGGTGCCGCCCGAACCCGTGCCGGGCGTGCCGGTGGGGGTGGCGGGGGCGGGCGAGCCGCTGTCCGACGGACCGTCGGGCTGCCCACCGCGCTGGACGGGCCCGCCCTCCAGGGTCACCACGGCCTCCGACGGCGGCAGCGCGATCCTCGCCGTCCAGTGCCCGGCCGGGACGCGCTCCTCGTCCACCGTCACCGTCACGGTGATCCGCTGACCGGGCTCCAGGGTGCCCTCGTCCCGGCTGAGCCGCAGCCAGCCCACCTCGACCACGGCGTGCCAGTGGATGCCGGTACCGCCTGAGTTGGTGAGGGTGATCACCGTGCGGTTGCCCCACTCGCTGGCCTCCACGGAGAGCTGCCCCGGCCGGGCGGGCGGCGTCGGTGCCGCGGGAGCGACCTCGGCCGCGGCCAGCTTGCGGGAGCCGTGCGAGGGCACCGGGACGGCGGCACCCTCGACCACGGGCAGCAACGTTTCTGCAGTCGACGCCCCCGCCAGTCGCAGGCCGTCGCCCTGCTCCGCACCGTTCCCGTCGGCGACGGCGTCCGGCACGGTCGGCTGCTCCTCCCCGGACGCGTCCGGGGAGAGCCCCGGTGAGTCCACCCGGACGGAGGAGACCGGCGAGGCCGACCCGACTCCCTCGCCGCCACCGCGGTACGCCGCCCACAGCGCCACCACCGGCGCCGTCAGGACGGCCGCCAGGACACCGGTGGTCACCACCCGCTGCCGGACCACCGCCAGCCCCGTGGAGGGGGCCCGGTGCCGGGGGAAGCCCCGCTGGTCGAATCGGATCGCCGCGGGCCCCTGGCCGGGTGCGGCGGCCAGCCGCCGGCCGGCCGCCGCGCCCGCCAGGAAGGCCGCGCCCGCGGCCCCGCCCGGGACCTGGGCCGCGGTGGTCGCCACCCGCACCGTCACCGGCGCCGGCAGCAGCGGCAGCCCCGCCGTGTCCGCCAGGCCGGCCGGACCGGGCTGCGGTTCGGCCGCCACCCGCTCCGTGGTGCCGCGGCAGGTCGGGCAGTCCACCACGTGCTGCACCAGCTCGCGGCGGAGCGCCGGGCCGAGCACCCAGCCGCTGCGGCCCTCCGCGCCCGCCCCGCCGAGCTGGGCGAGCTCCGGGCAGCCGCCCGCGGCGAGCACCAACAGGGCCGCGCGGGTGCGCCCGACCTCGGCGGCGGCCGTCTCCAGCAGCTCCTCGGCGGCCGGCAGCGGTACGGCCAGCACGGCCGCCACCTCCTCCGGCGCCAGCCCGTGACGGACCGCCAGTTCCAGCGCCTCGCGCTGCTCGGGGCCGGTGCCGGCCGCCTCGGGCCAGGCCAGCCGGGCCAGCTCCTCGCGGCGCTGGGCGAGCACGGCGGCCCCGGCCGCGCGGGCCGGGCCGATCCCGCCCGTGCCGGTGGCGGTGCCGGTCCCCGTGGCCGTCGTGCGCGCGCCGCCCGCGCCGCCCGCGGCGCGCGGGGCCTTCGCCGCGCCCGCGGCCCGTCCGCCCGCCCCGGCCCGTCCGGCGCGCACCTTCCCGGCAGGGACAGGGGCGGGGGCGGGCGGACCGGACCGGGTGCCGGTCGGCGGCGCGGGCTCGCGCACGGGGGCGCCGGTGAAGGCGGCCTCGGCCCCGGACTCCAGGCGGCGCAGGCAGCAGTGCCGGGCCAGGGCGTACAGCCAGGCCCGGCGGAGCGCCGGGTCGGCGAGCCGGCCGCCGTGCCGCAGCGCCAGGTCGCGGACCTCGGCGACGGCGGCCACGGCGGCGTCGTGCTCGCACAGGACGGAGAGGCAGTAGGTGAACAGGCCGTCCACGTGCTGCCCGTAGGCGTGCAGGACCGGTGCCCCGGCGGAGGCCACCGGGCTCTCAAGCAAGCTCGTCACGGATCCGACGGTAGGGACGGGATTCGCCCGGTCCGGTGGTTTCCCGGCGCTTGTACTTCTTTCGGGTAACAGCACCGACTCACCCGTGACCCCGCGCGCATCCGGCCCTCGCACGCCGTCCGGATGCCCCGTGCCCCCCCGTGTCGTGGGCCGGCCGCGGGCCGCCGCGGACCGGCCCGGCCCGCGTTGTCGGACCCACCGGCTACGGTTGGCCGCATGGCAGCCCGCACCAAGACCACCGCCAAGCCGCGCCCGGCGTACCGCTGCACCGAGTGCGGCAACCAGCTCCCCAAGTGGGTGGGCCGCTGCCCGGAGTGCAACTCCTGGGGCACCGTCGAGGAGTACGGCGCCGTCCCGCTGCGGACGACCGCGGCCGGCCCGGTCAGCTCCCCGGCGAAGCCGATCGGCCAGGTCGACGGCCAGGTGGCGACGGCCCGCACCACCGGTGTGCCGGAGCTGGACCGGGTGCTCGGCGGCGGCCTGGTGCCCGGTGCCGTGGTGCTGCTCGCGGGCGAGCCCGGCGTCGGCAAGTCCACCCTGCTGCTGGACGTGGCCGCCAAGGCCGCGAGCGACCGGCACCGCACGCTGTACGTCACCGGCGAGGAGTCGGCCGGCCAGGTCCGGCTGCGCGCCGACCGGATCAACGCGCTCTCCGAGCACCTCTACCTGGCCGCCGAGTCGGACCTCGGGGCGGTCCTCGGCCACATCGAGGCGGTGAACCCGGGGCTGCTGATCCTCGACTCGGTGCAGACCATCGCCTCCGCCGAGCTGGACGGCGCGCCCGGCGGCCCGGCCCAGGTCCGCGAGGTGGCGAACGCGCTGATCCGGGCCTCCAAGGAGCGCGGCATGGCGACCCTGCTGGTCGGCCACGTCACCAAGGACGGCCAGATCGCCGGCCCCCGCCTGCTGGAGCACCTGGTCGACGTGGTGCTGTCCTTCGAGGGCGACCGGCACGCCCGGCTGCGGATCATCCGCGGGGTCAAGAACCGCTACGGGGCGACCGACGAGGTCGGCTGCTTCGAGCTGCACGACGAGGGGATCGCGGGCCTCGCCGATCCGTCCGGGCTGTTCCTGACCAGGCGTGACAAGCCGGTGCCGGGCACCTGCCTGACCGTCACCCTGGAGGGCCGGCGCCCGCTGGTCGCCGAGGTGCAGGCGCTGATGGTGGATTCGCAGATCCCCTCGCCGCGCCGGACGACCTCCGGCCTGGAGTCGCCGCGCATCGCGATGATCCTGGCGGTCGTCGAGCGCCACGGCGGGGTGAAGTTGGGCAAGCAGGACATCTACACCGCGACGGTCGGCGGCGTGAAGCTCACCGAGCCCTCCGCGGACCTCGCCATCGCCCTGGCGGTGGCCAGCTCCTCCTCCGACACCCCGCTGCCGAGCAACCTGGTCGCCATCGGCGAGGTCGGTCTGGCGGGCGAGGTGCGCCGGGTGACGGGCGTGCAGCGCCGGCTCGCCGAGGCGCACCGACTGGGCTTCACCCACGCGCTCGTCCCGCCGGACCCGGGCAAGGTGCCGCCGGGGATGAAGGTGGTGGAGGTGTCGGACATCGGTGAGGCGCTGCGGGCGATCCCGGGCCGCCGCCGGCCCGCGCGGCCCCGCCAGGAGCCGTCCGCCCCGCCGGTCGCCGCCCCCCGCGGCGGTGCCGGTGACCCGGCCCGGGCGGCCCTGCAGGCCTACGTCCCGGCCCACCCGGAGGAGCTGATGGACGGCTGGGAGCCGGTCGGGGCGGACGAACTCGACTGACTCCGGCCCCGCTATTGCCGCACGCAGTTAGACTTTGCCCTGTCTAATGGGCAATCGGTAATCGGTGCAGTAATAAGCGAGAGACCGTCGGGCGCCGCGCCACGCGGTCCGGCTCGACCGGAGGAGTCACGTGGCAGCCAGCGACCGGGCGGACAGGTCCCCCCGCGAGGAGGCCCTGCTGCGGGCCTCCCTCAGTGCGATCGCGCCCGGCACGGCGCTGCGGGACGGCCTGGAGCGCGTGCTGCGGGCCAACACCGGCGGGCTCATCGTGCTCGGCTTCGACAAGAGCGTGGAGTCGCTCTGCACCGGCGGTTTCGTGCTGGACGTCGAGTTCACCGCCACCCGGCTGCGCGAGCTCTGCAAGCTCGACGGCGCGGTGATCCTGGACAAGGACATCACCAAGATCGTCCGGGCCGGCGTGCACCTGATGCCCGACTCCGCCATCCCGACCGACGAGACGGGCACCCGCCACCGCACCGCCGAGCGGGTGAACCGGCAGACCGGGTTCCCGGTGGTCGCCGTCTCGCACTCGATGCGGCTGATCGCGATGTACGTCAACGGCAGCCGCCGGGTGCTGGAGGACTCCACCACCGTCCTCTCCCGCGCCAACCAGGCGCTGGCCACCCTGGAGCGGTACAAGCTCCGGTTGGACGAGGTCGCCGGCACGCTCTCCGCGCTGGAGATCGAGGACCTGGTGACCGTCCGCGACGTGGCCGCGGTCGTCCAGCGGCTGGAGATGGTCCGGCTGATCGCCGCCGAGATCGCCGGCTACGTGCTGGAGCTCGGCACCGACGGCCGGCTGCTCTCGCTGCAGCTGGACGAGCTGATCGCCGGCGTGGAGCCGGAGCGCGAGCTCGTCGCCCGGGACTACTTCCCCGAGCGGGCCGCGAAGAGGGGCCGGACGGTCACCGAGGTGCTCGCCGACCTGGAGGCGCTCACCCACGCCGAGCTGCTCGACCTGCAGACGGTGGTCAAGGCGCTCGGCTACTCGGGCTCGCTGGAGTCGCTGGACTCGGCGGTCTCGCCGCGCGGCTACCGGCTGCTCGCCAAGGTGCCCCGCCTGCCGAACACCGTGATCGAGCGGCTGGTCGAGCACTTCGGCGGGCTGCAGAAGCTGCTGGCGGCCAGCATCGACGACCTGCAGACGGTCGAGGGCGTCGGCGAGACCAGGGCCCGCTCGGTGCGCGAGGGGCTCTCCCGGCTGGCCGAGTCGTCGATCCTCGAACGCTACGTCTGAGCCCCCGGCCCCGCCGCGGGGCCGGAGCACCACCGGCCCGTCCGGTGGGGCGGACGGGCCGGCTGCTGCCACCACTCTGCCGTCCGGCAGGTCCGCGACAAAGAGGCTTTCCCGACACCGCACAGGCTTCACACAGGCGTGCAGCATTCGGGCCCGCGAACCGGGACGTACCGGGGCGCACCGCCGCCGCCGACACCCGCCGGTGACGCCGCGTCGGACGGCCGACACACGCCCGTCACACCGCACGGTGCCTGACCGGCCGAAAACCGCCGCACCGGGTGCCCGCGACCATGCGCAACGGCCCGTCCCCGAGGTGTCGGGGACGGGCCGTCGCGGTACCGGTGGTTCAGTCCTCCAGGCGGATGGAGGTCCGGGCCGAGACCGGGCCGCCGGCCGGGCCGGCCAGGGCCGCCTGGACGAGGTAGTTGCCGGCGCCGGCCGCGGTGCCGTCGGCGGAGGCGCACTGCGGCTTGCTGCGGTTGCGGCTCCAGGTGAAGTTCTCGGTCAGCCCCGCCCCGGCGGCCAGCTGCACCCAGGTGGCCTGCCGGTTCGCCGGGCAGTCGCCCGAGGACCAGACCCGCTCGCCGTTGCTGGCGGTGACGGTCAGCGTCGACGCCGTGCGGCCGAGGTCCACCCGGCAGCCGGTGCCCGAGGTGTTGCGGACGGTCAGCGAGAACCGCGGCTTGACCTGGACGGTGTACGAGTTGAGGCCGCTCGCCAGCTCCAGCGAGACCTGGGAGGCCGCGCAGGCCGGCAGGGCCATCACGTCGGGGGTGTTGGTCGGCGGCTGGCCGCCGCCCGTGCCGCTGCCGGTGCCGCCCGCCGCGGAGCCGTCCGTGCCGCCCGCGGTGCTGCCGGCGCCGTCCGAACTGCCGCTGCCCGTACCGCCGGTGGAGAGGCTGACGTCCCCGCCGGAGGCGCCGGTGCCACCGGCCGCCGCGGCACCGCCGCCCGTACCGCCGGTGCCGCCGGGGCGCGAGGTGATGGCCGAGCCGGAGGGGCTGGCGCCGGGCGTGATCGACTGGACCGGGGCGGCCTGCGAGGTCTTCTTCTGCCCCTGGCCGCCGCCGTCGCCCGGTCCGGTGAGGAGCCAGATCACCAGCGCCGCGACGACGGCCAGCGCGACGAGCACGACAAGACGCCGTCGCCAGTAGATCGAGGCGGGCAACGGTCCCACGGGTTGACGCAGAGAGGGCACGCGCAAACTCTACGAGACTGTGTGCACCCGTTGATGCATCAACACTGTACGGGGATCACTTCCTTCACATGATCCGCCATTTGCTCCGGACGGGCGAGGGCCTTTCCGGCCGCTCCGGAGGCCTGTCCCGGCCCCTGACCGCCCCCTATAGTCGCGTCATGGCGACCGTGCAGCGCACCGAATCCGACCCGGCCCGAACCGTCGCCGAGGCGCGGCGGGCGTTCTTCGTGATGTTCGCCTTCCTCTGCACGGTGTGGGCCCTGCAACTGGCCAACTGGCTCGGCGACTACGCGCTCACCCTCGACTTCGGCATCCGCTCGCACCGGCCCGAGCGGCTCCCGGACGTCCTCGCCGCCCCGCTGCTGCACGTGAACTGGCAGCACGTGGAGAGCAATTCGGGCCCGCTGTTCGTCTTCGGCTTCCTCGCCGCCTACCGCGGGGTGAAGAAGTTCCTCGGCCTGACCCTGCTGGTGGCGCTCACCAGCGGCGCCGCCGTCTGGCTCTTCGAGAGCGAGCAGATGGTGACGGTCGGTGCGAGCGGCCTGATCTACGGCTACTTCGGCTACGTGGTGCTGCGCGGCGTGATCGACCGGAACCTCATCGACAGCCTGGTCGGCCTGGTGATGGCGGCCTCGTTCGCCTACATCCTCACCACCGCGGTGCCGGGCACCCCGGGCGTGAGCTGGCTGGGGCACCTCGGCGGACTGGTGGGCGGCCTGCTCGGCGCCTGGCTGCTGCGCGACCGCGGCTCGCGGACGCTCCGCGTCGGTGACACCGACGCCGGGCCGGGGTCCGCCGCCGCCGTGGCCGCCCGGGGCGCGGCCGCGCCCGGCACGCCGTCGGAGAGTCCGCGGGCCGCGCTGCTCAAGGAACTGGACGACCTCGGCCTCTGAGCCCGGCCGGCCCCGGCCCCGGCGGCCCGGGCGATCCGGTCGGGCCGCCGTCGGCGGCGTGGGAGGATCGGCAGTGCCATGGTTGCCATCAACGCCACTCCCTCCCGGCTGCACTCCGCCGTCATCGGCTGGTACGAGGCCAACGCCCGCGACCTGCCCTGGCGGGACTCGACCGCCACGCCCTGGGCGGTGATGGTCAGCGAGTTCATGCTCCAGCAGACCCCGGTGAAGCGGGTGCTGCCCGCCTACGCGGCCTGGATGGAGCGCTGGCCCACCCCGGCCGAGCTGGCCGCCGACGCCCCCGGCGAGGCCGTTCGGATGTGGGGCCGGCTCGGCTACCCGCGGCGCGCGCTGCGGCTGCACGGCGCCGCGGTGGCCATCACCGAGCAGCACGGCGGGCGGGTGCCGGAGGACCACGCGGCGCTGCTGGCGCTGCCCGGCGTCGGCGAGTACACCGCGGCCGCCGTCGCCTCCTTCGCCTTCCGCCAGCGCCACGTGGTGCTGGACACCAACGTCCGCCGGGTGTTCGCCCGGGCGGTGACCGGCGTGGAGTACCCGGCGCAGGCGACCACCGCCGCCGAGCGCCGCACCGCCGCCGCGTACCTGCCCGAGGGCGACGACCGGGCGGCGACCTGGGCGGTCGCCGTGATGGAGCTCGGCGCGCTGGTCTGCACCGCGCGCGGACCCGTGTGCGCCGACTGCCCGCTGTTCGCCGACTGCGCCTGGCAGAAGGCCGGCCGCCCGCCCTACGAGGGTCCGGCCCGCCGCGGGCAGACCTACGAGGGCACCGACCGCCAGGTCCGCGGCAAGCTGCTGGCCGTGCTGCGCGAGGCGCACGGCGAGGTGCCGCAGGCCCGGCTGGACGCCGTCTGGCCGGACGCCGTGCAGCGGGCCCGGGCCCTGGACGGCCTGGTCGCCGACGGCCTGGTCGAGCCGGTGGCCCAGGGCGTCTACCGGCTGCCGGGCTGACCGGCCCGGAGCAACGGACGGGGCCCGCCCGGCACGTGCCGGGCGGGCCCCGTCGTCGTGCGGGGATCAGACCGCTTCGAGCTGCGTCTCCGGCTTCTGCGCCGCGCCGCTGCGCAGCGGCACCTCGCGCAGGAAGACCGCCGCGGCGACCGCGACCAGGCTGATCACGGCACCCCAGAGGAAGACGGTGTGCATGCCGTTGGCGACGGCGTGGTGGTAGGCGTCCTGCTGGGCGGGGCCCATCTTGCGCAGCGCCGCGGGGCCCATCTGGCCGAGGTTGCCGATCTTCGCGCCGCCGAGCCGCTCCTGCATGGTCTGCGTGACCTGGTGGTTGAAGAGCGCGCCGAAGAGCGCCACACCGATCGAACCGCCGATGGTGCGGAACAGCGTGGCGGTGGAGGAGGCCACGCCCATGTCCTTGAGCTCGACGCTGTTCTGCGCGACCAGCATGGTCACCTGCATCAGGAAGCCCATGCCGGCGCCCAGCACGACCATCCAGCAGGCCGAGGTGAACCGGCTGGTCTCGGTGCCGAGGGTGGAGAGCAGCAGCGAGCCGCCCGCCATCACCGCGGTGCCGATGATCGGGTAGATCCGGTACTTGCCGGTCTTGGTGATGGCCTGGCCGACCACCAGCGAGACCACCAGCATGCCGAACATCATCGGCATCAGCAGCAGGCCGGAGTTGGTCGCCGAGGCGCCCTGCACCGTCTGCTGGTAGAGCGGCAGGAAGGTCACCGCGCCGAACATCGCGAAACCGACGATGAAGCCGATCACCGAGACCAGGGTGAAGTTGCGGTTCTTGAAGAGCGTCAGCGGCAGCATCGGCTCCTCGACGCGCTGCTCGACGTAGCAGAAGCCGATCAGGGTGGCGACGGCCAGCGCGCCGAGACCCAGGATCTGCTTGGAGCCCCAGGCGTACTCCGAGCCGCCCCAGGTGGTGACCAGGACGAGCGAGGTGATGCCGACGGTCAGCAGCAGCGCGCCCAGGTAGTCGATCCGCGCGGTGGAGCGGACGGTGGGCAGCTTCAGGGTGATCACGATGAAGGCCAGCGCGAGCACGCCGAGCGGCAGGTTGATGTAGAACGTCCAGCGCCAGCTCAGGTGGTCGGTGATGAAGCCGCCGATCAGCGGGCCGCCGATGGTGGCGAGCGCCATCACCGCGGCGAACATGCCCTGGTACTTGCCGCGGTCGCGCGGCGGGACGAGCGCACCCATGATCGACATCACGCCGACCATCAGGCCGCCGGCGCCGAGGCCCTGCACGGCGCGGAAGGCGATCAGCTGGCCCATCGAGCCGGACAGGCCGGACAGCGCCGAACCCGCCAGGAAGATCGCGATCGACAGGACGAAGGTGCCCTTGCGGCCGAACATGTCGCCGAGCTTGCCCCAGACGGGGGTCGAGGCCGCGGTCGCCAGCGTGTAGGCGGTGACCACCCACGACAGGTGCTCGGCGCCGCCGAGCTCGCCGACGATGGTCGGCATCGCGGTGCCGACGATCAGGTTGTCGAGCATGGCGAGCAGCATCGCGACGACGAGGCCGATCATCACCAGCCGGATCTCGCGCGGCGAGCGGGGGAGGGCGTCGACCGCCCCCGCGGCGTCGGCTGCGGGACCGTCCGCAGCTTTTTCTACCTGCTGGTGTGACATCGAGAATCTCCCCGGGAGCGGCTCGGCCGCGTGGTCCGCGGCTTACTTACTTGTCGACCGGCTAGTTATCGGTCGGGTCGCACGGTAAGTTGTCCCCCAGCCGGACGTCAAGCCGGTTTCGGCGGACCGCCCCCGGGCAGGGAGAATGGACCCTGGAGGTGCGCCGGAGCCGGAGCGCCACCGCCACCCACCGCAGCCACGAGGCAGGCCACCCAGCGATGAGTACGACCCAGAGCCCCCGCAGCGACACCCGAGCGCGCATCATCGAGGTGGCCCTGGAACTCTTCGCCTCACAGGGGTACGAGAAGACCTCGCTGCGCGAGATCGCCGACCGCCTCGGCGTCACCAAGGCCGCGCTGTACTACCACTTCAAGACCAAGGACGACATCGTCCACGGCATCGTCGAATCCATGGCCGCGCCGATAGACGAGGCGATCGCCTGGGGCCGCGACCGGCCCTGGTCGCCGGAGGTCCGCGACGAGCTGGTCCGGCGCTTCGCCGCCGGCATGGCCGACCGCGCGCCGCTGCTCCGCTTCTTCCACGAGAACCAGCCCGCCCTGCGGGACTCCGCGGCCGGCTCCGAGTTCAAGGACCGGATGCTGGCGATGATCGGGCTCATCCAGGGCCCGGGCGCGACCTTCCGGGAGCGGCTGCGCGCCACCGTGGCGCTCTTCTCGATCAACTCGGCGTTCTTCCTGCTCAAGCAGGACCACGGCGAGCCCGGCGAGCACACCGGTGCCTGCGTCGAGGCCCCGCCGGCCACCCTCCCGGAGGCGATGGCGGCGGCCGTCGAACTCGCCCTGGAGATAGCGTCCGGCATCTCGGCCGGCGAAACGGCGGCCGCCGGGGCGGCCGCCTCCTGACGGCGGCCCCGGCGGCCGGTCCTCCCGCGAGGGGTGCGATCAGAAGTTCGTCGCGCCGTGCGCCGAGAGGTACTTGATCGGGTCGATCACCGCGCCGTACCGGTTCGCGGTGCGGATCTCGAAGTGCAGGTGCGGGCCGGTCGAGTTGCCGGTGTTGCCGGACAGGCCGACCCGGTCGCCGGCGTGCACCTTCTGGCCCGCGTGCACGCCGAGCTTCGACATGTGCGCGTACTGGGCGAAGTGGCCGTCCGACAGCTTCAGCACGACCTGGTTGCCGTACGCGCCGGCCCAGCCGGCCGACACCACGGTGGCGTCGCCCACCGAGACCAGCGGGGTGCCCGGGCGGACGGCGAAGTCCACACCGGTGTGGAAGCCGGCCGCGTAGCTGTGGTTGGTCTTGTGGTACGGGTTGCTGGTCGGCGCGCCGGGCGCGGGGGAGGACCAGGAGGGCTGCGCCGGGGCCGGCGCCGGGGCCTGCTGGGTGGGCTGCGCCTGCTGCGGCTGGGCGGGCTGCGGCTGGGCCTGCTGGGCGGGCTGCGCCTGCTCCGGCTGCGGCTGGGCGGCGGGCTGCGGCTGCTCGGCCGGCGGCTGGGCGAGGTTGTGCGCCACCGCGACGGAGTCCTGCGAGGAGACCGAGCGAGGCTGCTTGTAGGTGCTCGGCGCGGCCACCTGCACGACCCGGTTCTCCTGCTGCGGCGCGGCGGACGCGGTGAACACCGAGCTGCCCGGCACCGTCGGGTGGACGGTCGTCTGCGCCGCGGCGTGGCCCGGCAGCAGCAGGGCGCCCAGCGCCAGCGCGGCGACACCGCCCGAGGCCACCTTCGCCCGGTTCCCCAGCACCGGCGAGGCCGCCGCCCGGATGCCCGAGAGCGAGCCCGCCGAGGTGCCCGGCAGCTTCCCGTTCAGCCCGCCGTTCAGGGCGCGGGCGGACAGCGAACGGGCGTTGAGCAGGGCCGCGGCGGTGCCGGCGGAGGCCGTGCGGACGATGCGACGGGTGGCGTCGGAGAACGAAGGCATGGTGGCTGGACCTCGCGGAAGGGGCGGTGCGCAGCGGAGCCGCACGGCTCCCTGGCGGGGACCACTCCGGTGTAGTCGCTCGGCCGGACGTACCCAAACGGTGTGACCTACGACGGCCCGTCGTGGTGGACACCGGGCCTTCGGCGACCGGCCCGCCCCGCCCGGCCGCACCGGCCCCGCCCGCTACTACCCGCGCTCGTACCGGGCTCCTGCCCTGTGACCACTGCCACCCGCGGTACCCCGTCCCGCGGCCGCCAATCGTGACGCCCCTCACGGCCCGCGCCGGCCCCGCGTCCGGGCGGTCACGTACGGTCCCGAGCGGTCGCGGGCGGAGCGGTACGGCACATTTCCGTCGTTCTCGTGCCGACCGGTCGCGCCGACCGGGACGGCGGGCACGGGTCCGGGCGAAGATCTGACCGTGAACGAGGAACTCCAGCAGCGGCGGTACGCCGCATTCCGGTCCTGCGGCCGGCTGCTCTCGGGCAGCCGACCGGTCAGCCTGCGCGAGCGGATGGCGTCGCTCGCCGCCGACGCGGAAGGGGTCCACGACCTCGACGAGCGGCCCGACGTGTACGGGGACGGGGTGGTCCGCGCCCTGGAGCGGCGGGTGGCGGCCCTGCTGGGCCGGGAGGCCGCCGTCTACTTCCCGACCGGCACCATGGCGCAGCAGGTGGCCCTGCGGTACTGGGCGGAGCGCACCGGCAGCCCGATGGTGGCGATGCACCCGCTCGCCCACCCGGAGCTGCACGAGCGGCGGGCCCTCACCCGGCTCACCGGTCTGCACACCGTCTGGCCGACCACCGCACCGCGGCTGCCCACCCCGGCCGAACTCCGCACCTGCGAGGAGCGGTTCGGCACCCTGATGCTGGAGCTCCCGCTGCGCGACGCCGGGTTCGTGCTGCCCGCCTGGGAGCAGCTGGTGGAGACGGTCGCCGCCGCCCGCGAACTCGGCGCCCGGGTGCACCTCGACGGCGCCCGGCTCTGGGAGTCCACCGTCCACCTCGGGCGCCCGCTGCCGGAGATCGCCGCGCTGGCGGACTCGGTGTACGTCTCCTGCTACAAGTCGCTGGGCGGCCTCAGCGGCGCCCTGCTGGCCGGCGACGAGGCCTTCGCCCGGGAGGCCCGGGTGTGGCAGCACCGGTACGGCGGGAAGCTCTTCCAGCAGTGGCCCGCGGCGCTCTCCGCGCTCGTCGGGCTGGAGCGCGAACTCCCGCGCCTGCCGCGGTACGTGGCGCACGCCAGGACGGTCGCGGCGGCCCTGGCCGAGGTGCCCGGCGCCCGGATCGACCCGTCGCCGCCGCACACCCACCAGTTCCGGCTCTGGCTGCCGCACACGGCGGACGCCCTCACCGAGGCCACCCTGCGGCTCGCGGAGGAGCAGGGCATCGCGCTGTTCCACTACTGGGACGAGCCGGGGGCGCCCGGCCTCGCGATGACCGAGGTTACGGTGGGCGCCGCCGCCCTGGAGTGGACGTCCGAGGACGTGGGCAAGGCGATGGCGGCCCTGCTGGCACTGCTCTGACGTCACGGGCCGGAACGCACGTCGGCCCGGTTCCTCCCGCCGGAGGAACCGGGCCGACGCAGTGTCAACCGTCAGTACCCGAGGGTGCCGATCAGAAGGCCGGGCGGACCATCAGGATGGTCTCCAGCTTGTTGGAGCTGTTCCACAGCACGTCGATCGCGGTGTGGGTGTCCGGCACCTTCACGCTGGAGTACGGGGTCTTCTCGTCCCAGTACTTCTTGGTGTGGTCGTTGAAGGTGGTGACGCCGGCCGCGCTCGGGATCGTGGTGAGCACGTCGGCACGGTGCAGCTGCAGGCCGTCGGTGCGCTCGAACCCGAAGGGCGAGTCGTAACCCTGGATGCGCGGGCGCATCAGGGTGCCGTCGGCCCAGGAGATCGGGGTCGGGTGCGAGTCGACCGGCAGGATCAGGCCGGAGCCCGGGTGGTCGGTCACGTTGTTGTCGGACTGCGAGGTGTCCCACAGCCAGATCAGGATGCCGTTCTGGTTCTGGTAGTGGTCCACCCAGTCCGGGCGGGCCGCGGAACCGAACACGTACGGACCGGTCTTCAGCGTGGTGTCGTAGGACACGTACTGACGGTTCTCGACGATGTAGTGCTGGGCGTAGTCCTTGGAGAACTTGCCCGTGATCCGCGAGAAGCCGGTGGCGGTCCAGCCGTTGTCACCCTGCTCCGCGTCGTCGCTGAACAGCGCGGCACCGTCGGCGTTGATCGCGATGTTGTCCAGCGCGAGGCCCTTCATGTGCAGGCCGCCGTCGGTGGTGTAGTGGAAGCGGACCTTGACGGCCTTGCCGGCGTAGGCGTTCAGCGAGTAGGACAGGTCGCCCCACTTGCCGCCCGAGTTGCCGGTCAGGCCCGGCGCGTCGGCGCCGTCCTTCTGCAGCGGGGTGCCGTTGAAGGTGCCGTCGAGGGCCGTCCAGTGGGCGCCGCCGTCGGTGGAGACCTCGGCGTAGCCGTAGTCGTAGTCCTGCTCGATGTCGTACCAGGCCTTGGCGCTCAGCGTCGCCGAGGTCTTGCCGGTCAGGTCGACATCACGCACCAGCGAGACGTTCAGGTCGTCCGCGCTGCCGCTCCACCACTCGTTCGCACCCGCGAACGGGGTGTTGATCTCGGTGGTGACCGTCTTGTTCGGAAGGTCGACCACGACGGCCTGCGGGCGCTTGCTGTTGTACTCCGCCGGACCGGTCCAGTGGAAGGACAGCTTGTTGGCGCTGGCCTTGTCGTAGTTCAGCCAGCCGAGCTGCAGCTTGCTCCAGGCGTCGAGGTCGCCCGGCTTGTCGCCGATCGACGACTTGCCGTCGCCCAGCCAGGAACCGGAGGACATCAGCGACCAGAAGCCGACCGAGTTGTCGTCCTTGCCCGTGGTGTCGTAGAGGTCCGGCAGACCGAGGTCGTGGCCGTACTCGTGGGCGAAGACACCGAGGCCGCCGTTCTCGGGCTGCATGGTGTAGTCGCCGACCCAGAGGCCGCTGGTGCCGACCGGGGTGCCACCGAGCTTGTTGTTGTCCGGGCCGGTCTTGCCGGCCTGGGCGCCGTAGACGTAGCTGCGGTGGGCCCAGAGCGCGTCGGTGCCCTGGACGCCGCCGCCGGCGGACTGGTCCTCACCGGCGTGCACGATCTGGAAGTGGTCGATGTAACCGTCGGGCTCGTTGAAGTTGCCGTCGTGGTCGTAGTCGTACCGGTCCCACTGGTCGTACTGCGCGATGGTGGCCTTGATCTGCTCGTCCGTCTGGCCCTTGGCCTTCTGGTCGGCGACCCAGGCGTTGATGCCGTCGCGGATCAGGTCCTGCGCGTTGTTGCAGACGTGTGCACCGCAGTAGTCCGAGCCGTAACGGGCCTCGTTCCACGGCACCTTCACCCAGTCGGTGACCTGGCCGTCGACCGAGTAGCGGCCCGAGGACTGCTTCTCGTAGAAGGTCTTCAGCGAGTCGCCGGTCTTGGAGAAGTACATGTCCTGGTAGTGGGCCTGGTTGTAATCGGCCTGCCAGGCAGTGGAGTTGTCCTTGGTGCGGTCCGGCTGGGCGATCAGGTTGTGCGCCGGGCCGGGCTGGCCGCCGTACTTGACCTTGCCGTCCGGGGTGGTGGTGGTGTTGTCCACCTGGTCGCCGAAGTCGACGAGGATGGTGAAGATCTTGTCCGTGCGCTCACGGGCCAGCTCGACGTACTTGTCGCGGCCCAGCTTCACGGAGGTGCTGCTGCCGTGCTTCTCGATCTTGGCGGTGCCCGCCAGGAGCTGCTCGGTGGCGGCCTTCTGCTCGGCCTCGACCTTGGCGGTCAGCGGGCCCGGCAGGTCGTGGTCGACCTTGAGCGCCTGCGCATCGGCAGGGTCGTGCGAGACAGGGGCCGGCGTGGCGGCGGTGGCCGTCCCGGGCAGCAGGCCCGTGCCGAGCGCGGCCGTGACCGCGATGGCAGCAGTGGCCGCAGCGGCCCTCTTGGATATCTTCAACGTGGTGACGTCCTCCCCTTGCCGGCTCGGCTCTTGGCCCGCCGGCGAACCAATGAAAGACAGGTGGACGACATTTGATCCAAGCCCCGGTCAAAAAGAAAGACCTTGACCATGCATGATCACAACGCTATCCTCCGGCAGCTGTGATCAACTGACGAGCAGTCAAGAGTAAAGCGGGGCCCGCAGTTGGGGCATCCATCGCACCCGCACGAGCGGCACGACGCCCCGCCGGAGGCTCCGGCGGGGCGAAATCACAGGTTATGGATGTCTAAACAGTTTTAAAACTGAAAAGGACTCGGCCCCGACGGAACGTCGGGGCCGAGTCCTTTTACGTACGACCGGTTACTTGGTCAGGTCCGGCCCGGAGGTCGAGACCGCGGCCGCCGGGGTGTCGGCCACCGGCGACTTCTCCTCGCCGCGGAAGGTGAACTTCGCGTCCTTGCCCTCGCCCTCGGTGCCGACGACCACGATGTGGCCGGCGCGCAGCTCGCCGAAGAGGATCTTCTCGGACAGGTGGTCCTCGATCTCGCGCTGGATCGTCCGGCGCAGCGGGCGGGCGCCCAGGATCGGGTCGTAGCCCTTCTTCGCCAGCAGCTTCTTGGCCTCGACGCTGAGTTCGAGACCCATGTCGCGGTCCTTCAGACGCTGGTCCACCTTGGCGATCATGAGGTCGACGATCTGGATGATGTCGTCCTCGGACAGCTGGTGGAAGACGACGATGTCGTCGACGCGGTTCAGGAACTCCGGCCGGAAGTGCTGCTTGAGCTCCTCGCTGACCTTGGCCTTCATCCGCTCGTACCCGCTCTGGGCGTCACCCGTGGCCGCGAAGCCCAGGTTGAAGCCCTTGGAGATGTCCCGGGTGCCGAGGTTGGTGGTCATGATGATGACCGTGTTCTTGAAGTCGACCACGCGGCCCTGGGAGTCGGTCAGGCGGCCGTCCTCCAGGATCTGCAGCAACGAGTTGAAGATGTCCGGGTGGGCCTTCTCCACCTCGTCGAAGAGGACCACGGAGAAGGGCTTGCGGCGCACCTTCTCGGTCAGCTGGCCGCCCTCCTCGTAGCCCACGTAGCCGGGCGGGGAGCCGAACAGCCGGGAGACCGTGTGCTTCTCCGAGAACTCCGACATGTCGAGCGCGATCAGCGCGTCCTCGTCGCCGAAGAGGAACTCCGCCAGCGTCTTGGACAGCTCCGTCTTACCGACACCGGACGGACCGGCGAAGATGAACGAGCCGCCGGGGCGCTTCGGGTCCTTGAGGCCCGCACGGGTGCGCCGGATGGCCTGGGAGAGCGCCTTGATGGCGTCCTTCTGGCCGATGACGCGCTTGTGCAGCTCGTCCTCCATGCGCAGCAGGCGGGAGGACTCCTCCTCGGTCAGCTTGAAGACCGGGATGCCGGTGGCGGTGGCCAGGACCTCGGCGATGAGCTCCTCGTCCACCTCGGCGACGACGTCCATGTCGCCGGCCTTCCACTCCTTCTCCCGCTTGGCCTTCGCGGTGAGCAGCTGCTTCTCGTCGTCGCGCAGCGAGGCGGCCTTCTCGAAGTCCTGCGCGTCGATCGCGCTCTCCTTCTCGCGGCGGACCTCGGCGATCTTCTCGTCGAACTCGCGCAGGTCCGGCGGCGCGGTCATCCGGCGGATGCGCATCCGGGAGCCGGCCTCGTCGATCAGGTCGATCGCCTTGTCCGGCAGGAAGCGGTCCGAGATGTACCGGTCGGCCAGGGTGGCGGCGGCGACCAGGGCGGCGTCGGTGATCGAGACGCGGTGGTGCGCCTCGTACCGGTCGCGCAGGCCCTTGAGGATCTCGATGGTGTGCGGCAGCGACGGCTCGGCGACCTGGATCGGCTGGAAGCGGCGCTCCAGCGCGGCGTCCTTCTCCAGGTGCTTGCGGTACTCGTCGAGCGTGGTGGCACCGATGGTCTGCAGCTCGCCGCGGGCCAGCATCGGCTTGAGGATGCTGGCGGCGTCGATCGCGCCCTCGGCGGCGCCCGCGCCGACCAGGGTGTGCAGCTCGTCGATGAACAGGATGATGTCGCCGCGGGTGCGGATCTCCTTGAGCACCTTCTTCAGGCGCTCCTCGAAGTCACCGCGGTACCGGGAGCCGGCGACCAGGGCGCCGAGGTCCAGGGTGTAGAGCTGCTTGTCCTTGAGGGTCTCCGGGACCTCGCCCTTGACGATCGCCTGGGCCAGGCCCTCGACGACGGCGGTCTTGCCGACGCCGGGCTCGCCGATCAGCACCGGGTTGTTCTTGGTGCGGCGGGACAGCACCTGCATGACCCGCTCGATCTCCTTCTCGCGCCCGATCACCGGGTCGAGCTTGGCCTCGCGGGCGGCCTGCGTCAGGTTGCGGCCGAACTGGTCGAGGACCAGCGAGGTGGAGGGAGTGCCCTCGGCGGGGCCGCCGGCGGCCGCCGACTCCTTGCCGCCGCCGGAGTAGCCGGAGAGCAGCTGGATGACCTGCTGCCGGACCCGGTTCAGATCGGCGCCCAGCTTCACCAGGACCTGGGCGGCGACGCCCTCGCCCTCGCGGATCAGGCCGAGCAGGATGTGCTCGGTGCCGATGTAGTTGTGACCGAGCTGAAGGGCCTCGCGGAGCGACAGCTCCAGGACCTTCTTCGCCCGGGGGGTGAAGGGGATGTGGCCGGACGGGGCCTGCTGCCCCTGGCCGATGATCTCCTCGACCTGCTGCCGGACCGCCTCGAGCGAGATCCCGAGGCTCTCCAGGGCCTTGGCGGCGACACCCTCACCCTCGTGGATCAGACCCAGGAGGATGTGCTCGGTGCCGATGTAGTTGTGGTTGAGCATCCGGGCTTCTTCCTGAGCCAGGACGACAACCCGCCGCGCGCGGTCGGTGAACCTTTCGAACATCGTTTTCGCTCCTCAGAGCGGTCGGCCAGTTCGGGGTCCGTCCCCGCCCTGTCCTTCCGCATGCTAGTCCCGCTCAGCGGCGCGGCCCACGGACAACCCCACTCGCGTGGGGACATCATGCTGCGCGACCAGCCGACACCATTCCCAACCTGATGCTGGGAGACGGTGTTCCCACAGAGGGCCCCGATGCACCTGATGGCCGCTACGCCATCGGCGAACAGAGGCTCCGGCTGAGGGGACGGCCGGCCGCGCGAACTGCCCGGTCGGGGCACTGCGACCCCGCCCACCTGCATTCATACCCGGTCTCGGGGTGAGATTCGCGCTGTTTCCCCGGTGGCGCTGTTCGCCTGGCGAGAAGTCCGGCCCCCGGAGCGCCGGTCGGCGCGGCGGGAATGACGGCGCATCAACGGTCCGGCGCCGGCACCACCGTCCGGCGTCGGCCGATCGGGCCCGGGGGTGCGCCGGTCGGACGCTTCCCGCAGGGCCGTTCCGCTTCCTCCAGCGTTGCACAGCCCGGTGCCGTCCCGCTGCCCGTCATCGGACCGGCCGATCATGCACCTGCCATGACAACGGGCGGACGGCCGCTGCGCGACCCCGGTCGACCGGGCCCGGCCGGCTCCGGGGCGCGCGCCCCGGGCCCGGCCGCACGGCCACCGGTCAGGACGCGTGCGCCTTGTCGTACTTCGCCTTGATGTCGCTCGGCACGCGACCGCGGTCGTTGATCTCCAGGCCCTGCTCCTTGGCCCAGCTGCGGATCTTCGCGGTGTCCGGGCCTGCGGCGGACGAACGGCCCGCGCCGCGACCGGCGCCGCTGCTGCGGCGCGCCCCCGCGATGCGGCCGCTCTGCTTGCGGCCCTTGTCCACGTACGGCGCCAGCAGATCGCGGAGCTTCTCCGCGTTGGCGCTCTTCAGGTCGATCTCGTAGGCAACGCCGTCCAGCGCGAACATCACCGTCTCGTCCGCGGAGCCGCCGTCGAGATCGTCTTCAAGAATGACCTGCACCCTCTGTGCCACGGGCTTCCCTTTCCGAGTAAACGAGCCATTGCCTAGGCAAAGGAAACCGCCTTTTCCCGGAAAACTCAAACCCCTACCCGATCGGGATGCGTCCCGCAAGGCTCACAAGGGCGCGCTCAGAGGCGCAGGAGCATGCGCGAGTTGCCCAGGGTGTTGGGCTTCACCCGCTCCAGGTCCAGGAACTCCGCGACTCCTTCGTCGTACGAGCGCAGGAGTTCTTCATAGACTTCCGTGGCCACGGCCGCCGGGTCTGACGTACGATCGTCGGTTTCCCCGATCTCGACGAAACCGTGTTTCGCGAAGAACGCCACCTCGAACGTCAAGCAGAAAATCCGACGGACGCCGAGCCAACGCGCGGTCTGCAGCAGCTTCTCCAGCAGGAGGTGCCCGAGGCCCAGGCCCTTGCAGGAGGGGTGCACCGCCAGCGTGCGGACCTCCGCCAGGTCCTCCCACATGACGTGCAGCGCACCGCAGGCGACCACCGTGCCGGTGTCGTCGCGCTCGGCCACCCAGAACTCCTGAACGGATTCGAACAGGGTGACCGTGGGCTTGTCGAGCAGAATGCCGTCGCGCGAGTAGGCGTCGATGAGTGCCCGTACTGCCCGCACATCGGTGGTCCGCGCCCGGCGGATGGTGACCTCCATGCCGGGACGTTATCGTGCCGCGCCGCCGCCGGTCTCCCCGGTGCCCCGTTCCGTCCCGGGCCGCGGCGGTTCCGCGGGAAGGACGGCGGCCACCCGCAGGGCGTCCCGCAGCGCCTCGCGCTGCTCCGGCGACATCAGTCCGAAGAAGTGCACCAGCGCCGCCGCCGGATTGTCGCTCGTCGCCCAGGCGTCGTTCATCAGCGCCGCGGTGTAGGCCTCGCGCGAGGAGACCGGCTCATATCGATACGCCCGGCCGACCTGTTCCCGCCGGAGCCAGCCCTTTCTGTACAGCTTGTCGAGCACCGTCATCACGGTGGTGTACGCGATATCGCGTTCCGTCCGCAGATCCTGCAGAACCTCGCGAACCGTGACCGGGCGGTTCCACTGCCAGACCCTGGTCATGATGTCGTTCTCGAGTTCTCCGAGTTGCCGCACCATAGTCCGGCCAGGATAGGAACTGATTCGGACAAAATCGGCGATTCGGCAAGCACACCGGCGCGCCGCCACCCCCTCGGCGGGGGCGGCGGCGCGCCGATGTGCGTGTCTGACGGGCCCGCCGAGGCTATTCCGCGGCGCGAGGGGCCGCGGCGGCCATCGCGTCGGCGGCGGCGTCCTCCTTGGCCTTCTGGGAGCCGCCCTGGCTGCGGATGATCGCCCGCACCAGGAAGCCGAAGCCGATCGCCATGACCAGCGGCGGCACGATCGCGCTGACGTAGTCCATCAGGTCACTCCTCTTCTGCTTCTGCGTCGTCCGCAGCGGCGGCGCCGCTGCTGCTCCTGGTCTCAGGCTTCACCAGCGGGAAGAGCACCGTCTCGCGGATGTTCTTGCCGGTGAGCAGCATGATCAGACGGTCCACGCCGAGGCCGAGGCCGCCGGTGGGCGGCATCGCGTACTCCAGGGCGCGCAGGAAGTCCTCGTCCAGCTGCATCGCCTCGACGTCGCCGCCGGCCGCCAGCAGCGACTGGGCGGTCAGGCGGGCGCGCTGCTCGACGGGGTCGATCAGCTCGGAGTAGGCGGTGCCGATCTCGGTGCCGAAGATCACCAGGTCCCACTTCTCCGCGACGCCGGCGACCGAGCGGTGCTGGCGGGTCAGCGGGGAGACCTCGGTCGGGTAGTCCCGGATGAAGGTCGGCCGGATCGCGTGGTGCTCCAGCAGCCGCTCGATCATCTCCAGGACGATCTGGCCGTGGCCCCACTCCTTCTCCCACGGCACGCCGGCGCCGTCGGCGAGCGCGCGGAGCTCCTCGACGGAGGTCTCCGGGGTGATCTCGGTGCCGAGGCGGGCGGAGATGCCCGGGTACACCGAGACCTCCTCCCACGGCTCGGCCAGGTCGATCTCGTGCTCCTCGCCGTCCGGGCCGAGGCCGCGGACCACGGTGGTGCCGAGGGCGTCCCGGGCGGCGTTGACGACGATCGCGCGGATCAGCTCGGCCTGGGTGTCGTAGTCGCCGTACGCCTCGTACGACTCCAGGGCGGTGAACTCCGGGTTGTGGGTCGCGTCGGCGCCCTCGTTGCGGAAGTTCCGGTTGATCTCGAAGACCTTCTCGGCGCCGCCGACCACCAGGCGCTTGAGGTAGAGCTCGGTCGCGATGCGCAGGTAGAGCTCGATGTCGTACGCGTTGATGTGGGTCTTGAACGGACGCGCGTTGGCGCCGCCGTGGATCGGCTGCAGCATCGGCGTCTCGACCTCGAGGTAGCCGCGGTCCTCGTAGGTGCGGCGGATCGAGCGGATCACCTTGGTGCGCAGCTGGAGCATCTCGCGCGCCTCGGGATTCACGATGAGGTCCACGTACCGCTGGCGGACCCGGGCCTCCGGGTCGGTCAGGCCCTTGTGCTTGTCCGGCAGCGGGCGCAGGCACTTGGCGGTGAGCTCCCACCGGTCGACCATGACGCTCAGCTCGCCGCGGCGGGAGGTGATGACCTCGCCCTCCACGCCGACCTGGTCGCCGAGGTCGATGTCGGACTTCCAGGCCGCCAGCCGCTCCTCGCCCAGCTTGTCCAGCGAGAGCATCACCTGCAGGTCGCCCGAGCCGTCGCGCAGGGTGGCGAAGCAGAGCTTGCCGCCGGTGCGGGCCAGGATGACGCGGCCGGTGATGCCGACCCGCTCGCCGGTCGCGGTGTCCGCGGCCAGGTCGGGGTGCTTGGCACGGAGGTCGGCGATGGTCGTGGTGCGGGGGAAGCCGACCGGGTAGGGGTCGATTCCGGCCGCCCGGAGCCGGTCCAGCTTCTCGCGCCGGATGCGCATCTGCTCGGGGAGGTCGTCGGCCTGGGGCACGGTGGTCTGATCGCTCACCCCACAAGGGTAGCCACCGCCGGGCCGCGCTCCCGCACGGGTTTCGTGCGGCGGCCCCGGAACGCGCGGGGGACGCTCCGGGGCCGCCGCCGAACGGGGGTGCCTCAGCCGGTGCCGGTGGCGAGCTCGGTCTCCTCGTCGTCCGGGGCGGGCGGCTGGGACTGCGGCCTGGACCTGGGGCGGCGGCCGAAGAGCTCGGCGGGGGTGGGCATCCTGCGGGGCTGCGGCTGCTCGCCGGGGGACGGGGGCCTGGGGTTGCTGCTCATCGGGACGCGTCCTCCAAGGGTCGGGGCGGGCAGGGGTTCGCATGCCGGGCTCGGTACGGCCGTCAGATGGCGCTGGCCGGAGACGAACGACAGCCGCTCGCGGACCTCGGCCTCCGCCATCGCGTGGCAGCGGCCGGCCAGCCGGGAGCGCCGGGCGTGCTCGGCGGGGCCGCACGGCTGCCGGGAGAGCGAGCGGAGCGCCGACAGGTCCTCGGGGGTGGGGAGGTAGCCGTCCGACACGGCCTCCTCCAGCCGTTCCAGGTAGCCGCGGGCGCCGCCGGGCAGCGCGGACCGGTAGCGGGCCAGGTCGGCCAGCAGGAAGCTGCGCAGCCGGCCGCCCTCCCGGACGGCCTCGTCGATGGACTCGGTCAGTCGCAGCGCGTCCTGGACGTCCTCCGCCCGCAGCGCGCCGGACGGTCCGGGTAGGTGCAGCCGGTCGTCGGGGAGGGCCGGGTAGAGGGCTTGGGCGAGGGCGCGGCGCAGCACGCGGACTTCGTCGGCGCTGAAAGCCATGCCGCCCCGCGATCCGTGTGGCGTAGGCATGAGGTGACATTACGTGGCGTACGTCCGATTTCGGGCGATTGGCGCCGTAGTTGTCCCGATTGGCGTATCTGCCGCTGATCCGACGTGACGACGGCCGGCCCCGTGGGGCCGACCGTCCGTCAGCAGGCTTTTCGAGAAGGCCCGTTCACGCCTTGTTGCGCTCCCAGACCAGCCGCAGGCCGATCAGGGTGAGCCAGGGCTCGTGCACGTCGACGGTCTCGGCCTCGCCGAGGACCAGCGGGGCCAGGCCGCCGGTGGCGATCACCTGGACGTCGTCCGGGTCCTTGGAGAGCTCCCGGGCCATCCGGTTGACCAGGCCGTCGACCTGCCCGGCGAAGCCGTACAGGATGCCGGACTGCATCCCCTCAACGGTGTTCTTGCCGATGACGTTGCGGGGGCGGGCCAACTCGATCTTGCGCAGCTGCGCACCGCGCAGGCCCAGCGCCTCCACCGAGATCTCGATGCCGGGCGCGATCGCGCCGCCCACGTAGTCGCCGCGGGCGTTCACCGCGTCGAAGGTGGTGGCGGTGCCGAAGTCCACCACGATGCACGGGCCGCCGTAGAGGTGGTTGGCGGCCAGCGCGTTCACGATCCGGTCGGCACCGACCTCCTTGGGGTTGTCCATCAGGACGTGCACCCCGGTCTTCACCCCCGGCTCCACGATCACCGCGGGCACGTCGCCGTAGTAACGGCGCGTCACCTCACGGAGCTCGTGGAGCACGGCGGGCACGGACGAGCAGATCGACAGCCCCGCCACCTTGTCCTCGGCGGACACGATGGGGTGGGCACCCATCAGGCCCTGCATCAGCACCGCCAGCTCGTCCGCGGTGCGCCGCGGGTCGGTGGAGATCCGCCAGTGTTCGACGATGTCCTCACCGTCGAACAGGCCGAGCGTGGTCTGGGTGTTGCCGACGTCGATGGTGAGGAGCACGGGATGGCTTTCTGTTGAGGCGGGGTCAGGCGCGGAGGTCCAGGCCGATGTCGAGGATCGGCGAGGAGTGCGTCAGGGCCCCGACGGCCAGGTAGTCGACACCAGTCTCGGCGACCTCGCGCGCGGTGGCCAGGGTCAGTCCGCCGGACGCCTCCAGCTTCGCCCGGCCGGCCACCAGGGCGACGGCCTCCTTGAGCCGAGGCACGGTGAAGTTGTCGAGCAGGATCAGGTCCGCCCCGGCCTCCAGCACCGGCGCGATCTGCTCCAGGGTGTCCACCTCCACCTCGACGGGGAGGTCCGGGTACGCCGCCCGCACCGCGCGGAACGCCTCCGCGACGCCGCCAGCCGCCACCACGTGGTTGTCCTTCACCAGCGCGGCGTCGGACAGCGCCATCCGGTGGTTGGCGCCGCCGCCGCAGCGGACGGCGAACTTCTCCAGCGCCCGCAGGCCCGGGGTGGTCTTGCGGGTGTCGCGGACGACCGCGCCGGTGCCCTCCAGGGCGTCCGCCCAGGCCCGGGTCGCGGTGGCGATGCCGGACAGGTGGCAGAGCAGGTTCAGCGCGCTGCGCTCGGCGGTCAGCAGGTCGCGGGTGCGGCTGCGCACCGAGAGCAGCACCTGGCCGGCCTCGACCCGGGCGCCGTCCTCGACGTGCCGCTCGACCTCGAACTCCTCCTCGCAGACCAGCGAGACGACGGCCTCGGCCACCCGCAGGCCGGCGACCACGCCGGCCGAGCGGGCGGTGAAGTCGGCGGTGGCGACGGCGTCCGCGGGGACGGTCGCCACCGAGGTGACGTCCTCGCCGCCGGCCAGGTCCTCGCCGAGCGCGAGCATCGCGACGTCCTCGACCTCGACCGGGTCCAGGCCGGCCTCCTCCAGCAGCGCCGCCAGCGCCGGGTCCAGCCCGGTCTCGTACGCCTCGCCCTCGCCGCAGGCGCAGCCGTCGCCGCAGCCGCCGGAGGCGAGCGGAAGTTCGTCGTGGGTCATCGTGGTGCTCCTAGGTGATCGGCCGGGTGCGTCGGGGACGGGGTCACGCCCGGACGCTCGGGTGTCCGTCGGCGTCGAGGGTGGTGACCAGGTGGTGCTGCCAGCGGGCGTCGTCGCGGTCGGGGAAGTCCTCGCGCCAGTGGCAGCCGCGGGTCTCCTCGCGGCGGGCCGCGGCGGCGACCAGTGCGGTGGCGACCAGGTGCAGGTTGGCGGCCTCCCAGGTCTCCACCCGGGGGTCGGCCGGCTTGCCCTCGTCCAGGTAGGCGGAGGCCTCCCGGGCGAGGACGGTGAGGCCCTCCGCGGTGGCGGCCATCGAACGGGCCGAGCGCAGCACGCCGGCCCCGCGGGACATCAGCCGCTGGATCTCGGCGCGCGCCTCGGGGGCGAGCAGCGGCACGATGCCGGCCTCCAGGGCGGCGGCGACGTCGACGGCCCGCTCGGGCAGGTCGCCGGCGGCGTGCCGGGCGGCCAGGTCGGCGGCGATCCGCTCGGCGAAGACCAGGCCCTCCAGCAGGGAGTTGGAGGCGAGCCGGTTGGCGCCGTGCACACCGGTGCAGGCGACCTCGCCGCAGGCGTACAGGCCGGGCACCGTGGTGCGGCCGGCCGGGTCGGTGCGCACGCCGCCGGAGGCGTAGTGGGCGGCGGGGGCGACCGGGATCAGGTCGGTGACCGGGTCGATGCCGTGGGCCCGGCAGGAGGCGAGGATGGTCGGGAAGCGGTGCTCCCACATCTCGGCGCCGAAGTGCCGGCCGTCCAGGTACATGCGGTCGGTGCCGCGCAGCTGCATCTGCCGGGTGATCGCCTTGGCGACGATGTCGCGCGGGGCGAGCTCGGCGAGTTCGTGCTGCCCGAGCATGAAGCGCTCGCCGGAGGCGTCGACCAGGTGCGCGCCCTCGCCGCGGACGGCCTCGGAGACCAGCGGCTGCTGGCCCTCGGCGTCGGCCCCGAGCCAGAGCACGGTCGGGTGGAACTGGACGAACTCCAGGTCGGCAACCTCGGCCCCGGCGCGCAGCGCGAGGGCGACGCCGTCGCCGGTGGAGACCGCCGGGTTGGTGGTCGCGGAGAAGACCTGGCCCATGCCGCCGGTGGCGAGCACCACGGCGCGGGCGCGGATGGCGCCGACGCCGTCCCGCTGGCCCTCGCCCATGACGTGCAGGGTGAGGCCGGCCGCGTGCCCGTCGGCGTCGGTGAGCAGGTCGAGGACGAGCGCGTGCTCGATCAGCTCGATGCCGGGGTCGTCGCGGACGGCGGCGACCAGGGCACGGGATATCTCCGCGCCGGTGGCGTCGCCGCCGGCGTGCGCGATCCGGCGGCGGTGGTGCCCGCCCTCGCGGGTGAGCAGGATCGTGCCGTCCTCGTCCTGGTCGAAGGCGGCTCCGACGGCGATGAGCCGGCGCACGGCGTCCGGGCCCTCGGTGACGAGGGTGCGCACCGCGTCCTCGTCGCACAGGCCGGCGCCGGCGACCAGGGTGTCGTCGAGGTGCTGCTCGGGGGTGTCGCCCTCGCCCAGGGCGGCGGCGATGCCGCCCTGGGCCCAGCGGGTGGAGCCGTCGTCCAGCATCGCCTTGGTGACCACCGTGGCCCGCAGGCCAGCCCGGCGGACGTTGAGCGCGACGGTCAGGCCCGCGACGCCGGAGCCGACCACGACGACGTCGGTGGTCGCGGTCCAGCCCGGGGCGGGGGCGGTCAGGCGGTACGGCATGGCTTCACTGGCTCCTTCAGCGCGCGGCGTCGGCACTCGCGCCGTCCGCATCACGGTACGCCCGGTCGCCGCGGAGCAGGCCACTGCCCTCGGGCGCCTCGGCCGGGTCCCCGCCCATGCCGGTGATCCGGTTGTCCCCGTCGACGAAGACGACCTTGGGCAGGTACGCCTTGGCCTCGGCGGTGTCCATCTGGCCGTACGCGATGAGGATCACGAGGTCGCCCGGGTGCACCAGGCGCGCGGCGGCACCGTTGATGCCGATCACGCCGGAGCCGCGCGGGCCCGCGATGGTGTAGGTCTCCAGGCGGGCGCCGTTGTTGATGTCGACGATGTGGACGAGCTCGCCGGGGAGCAGGTCCGCGGCGTCGAGCAGGTCCTCGTCGACGGTGACGGAGCCGACGTAGTGCAGGTCGGCCTGGGTCACCGTGGCGCGGTGGATCTTGGACTTGAGCATGGTGCGGAGCATCTGGTCACGCCTCCTGGTGGGACCCCCGGCGGGGCCGGGGGAGAGTGCATGCCTACGGGGGGTCGAACGGGGGTCGAGCGGGGTCGAGCAGGGTGGTGCGCTACCGGACGATGACGCCGACGTTGTCGATCAGGCGGGCGGGGCCCACCTTGGCTGCCACGGCCAGCAGGGCCTCGCCGGTGAAGTCGTCCGGCACCTCGGTGAAGGAGTCCGGGTCGATCAGGGCGAGGTAGTCGGGGGTGACACCGTCGGCGCCGTCCAGGACGGCCGCGGCGGCCTCGCGGACCGCCTTCGCGCCCTGCGCGCCCGCGTCGCGGCCGGCGAACAGCGCCCGGGACAGCGCCAGGGCCTGCCCGCGCTCGGTGTCGGAGAGGAAGCGGTTGCGGGAGGAGAGCGCCAGCCCGTCCTCCTCGCGGACGGTCGGGACACCGACGATCTCCACGTCGAAGTCCAGGTCGGCGACCATGCGGCGGACGATCGCCAGCTGCTGGGCGTCCTTCTCGCCGAAGAAGGCGAAGTCCGGGTCGGTGATGTGCAGCAGCTTGGCGACGACGGTCAGCATGCCGTCGAAGTGGCCGGGGCGGGACGCGCCCTCGAAGCCGTCGCCCATCGGCCCGGCGGACAGCCGGACGAGCGGCTCGCCGTTGGGGTACATCTCCTCGACGGTCGGGGCGAAGACCACGTCGGCGCCGGCCTCGCGGGCGACCTCCAGGTCGGCGTCCAGGGTGCGCGGATAGCGGTCCAGGTCCTCGCCGGCGCCGAACTGCAGCGGGTTGACGAAGACCGTCACGGCCACCCGGCCGTCCCGGCCGACCTGGCGGCGGGCCGCCCGGATCAGCGCGGCGTGGCCGGCGTGCAGCGCGCCCATGGTCATCACCACGGCGTTGTCCACCGGCTGGTCGTCGGGCCAGAACGCGGCCTCGAACTCCTCCACCGTGCGGGTGAGCTCGGTGGTGCGGGGGGCCTTCGCCTTCGCCGGCTGCTTGCCGCGTGCCATCAGGGGGTCTCCTCGTCGAGTACGTCCAGCAGCGCAGCCGCCGCCTCTTCCTTGAGCGGTCCGCCGCGGACCGCCCGCTGTGCGGTGGCCCGGGCCATCGCACGGTACGCCTGCCCGATGTCCGGGGACGCCGTCCGCAACTGCTGCAGGTGCCGGCGGAGCGTCCCGGCGTCGCCGCGGGCGACCGGGCCGGTCAGCGCGGCGTCGCCGGAGCGCAGCGCGTTGTCCAGGGCCGCGCCGAGCAGCGGGCCGAGCAACTGCCCCGGCTCGGCGACCCCGGCCCCGCGCAGCAGCTCCATCGCCTGCGCGACCAGGGTGACCAGGTGGTTCGCGCCGTGCGCGAGCGCCGTGTGGTAGAGCGGGCGGACCTCCTCGGGCACCCACTCGGGCTCGCCGCCCATCTCCACGACCAGCGCCTCGGCGACCGGGCGCAGCTCGTCGGGGGCGGTCACCCCGAACGGGCAGCCGGCCAGCCGGGCCAGGTCCACCGAGGTGCCGGTGAAGGTCATCGCCGGGTGCAGCGCCAGCGGCAGCGCGCCGACCCGGGCGGCGGGCTCCAGCACCGCCACGCCGTGCGCGCCGGAGGTGTGCACCACGATCTGGCCCGGACGGATCGCGCCGGTCGCGGCCAGCCCGGCGGCGAGGTCGGCGAGCGCGTCGTCGGGCACCGTCAGCAGCACCAGGTCGGCGGCGGCCAGCACCTGCGGCGGCGTCACCAGCCGCACGCCGGGCAGCAGCGCCTCGGCACGGCGCCGGGAGGCCGCGGACACCCCGGAGGCGGCGACCACCCGGTGCCCGGCCAGCTGCAGCGCGGCGCCCAGCGCCGGGCCGACCCGGCCGGTGCCGACCACGCCGACGGCGAGCCGGGCGGGCCGGTTCTCCGGGTCCAGCGGATCCCCGAAGGGGTCGGTCGGCCCGAGGGCCGGGGCATTGTCGGACGCGCTCACGGCTCGGCCCTCGTCATTGCTTCCCGTTCCAGTCCTGTGCAGGTACCAGACGTACCGCTCCATCGTACGGGGCGGCCGGTGCGCCCCCGCCGCGCGGGGCCGGGCCCCCGGATCTCCACGGAAGCTTCACGACCCTCCCGGCGACCCGAACGCTACGGCCGGGTAACTTGGCGCAGTCCGAGCCCCGGGACACGAGGGAGACCATGCCCAGACGCCTCGGCCTTGCCCGCCCGCACCGACCCCGCACCATCCGTACCCGCATCATCGCGCTGGTGCTGATCCCCGTCGTCGCCCTGGTCGGACTGTGGACCTTCGCCATGGTCTCGATGACCGGCGACCTGCGCGCCCTCGTCCGCCTCAAGGACGCCTACGAGTACTTCGGCAGCCCGGTGGACACCGCCGTCGGCCAGATCCAGATCGAGCGCCGGCTGGCCGCCGAGTACCTGGGCTCCGGCGGCGACCCGGCCGCCCTCGCCGCCTACACCGCGCAGGAGCGGGCCACCGACGAGAAGGTCCGCGCCGTGCGGGCCGCCGCCGAGAACCCCGACCGGCAGGACGAGCTCACCGCCGAACAGCGGGGCACCCTCACCGCGATGATCACCGCCACCGACGGCCTCGCCCCGCTCCGCCAGGCCGTCATCACCCGCGCCCTGAGCTGGGACGCCGCGGTCGAGCGGTACACCGCCGCCGTCGAGCCGTCCTTCGCCGTCGAGTCCGCGCTCACCGCCCTGCAGGCCGGCCGGCTCGCCCGCGAGGCCCAGGTGGTCGTCGAACTCGTCCGGGTGCGCGAGTTCGTCTCCCGCGAGGACGCCCTCGGCTCCGGCGCCCGGGCCGCAGGCTCCTTCACCCCCGCCCAGTTCCGCGCCTTCGCCGCCGTCGTCGAGGACCGCCGGGTCTTCCAGCGCACCTACGTCGCCGCGCTGCCCGCGGACTCCCGGGCCGGCTTCGAGACCTTCGCCGTCGACCCCCGCTACACCGCGCTCACCGCCGCCGAGGACGGCGTCCTGGACGCCGGCGCCGACGCCGCCGGCCGCGCCGTCGACCGCAACGGCTGGCGCACCACCATGGACCCGGTCGTCCACCGCTACATGGAGCTGTGCAAGGACGCCGCGCTCAACTCCGCCGCCCGCGGCCGCGCCTACGCCGGCGACCAGCTGCTGAAGGCCGGCCTCGCCGGCGGCGCCGGCCTGCTCGCCGTGGTGTTCTCCGTCTGGTACTCGGTGCGCACCGGCCGGCGGATCACCCGCCGCCTGACCCGGCTGCGGGTCGCCGCCGACCGGCTGGCCAACCGCCAGCTGCCCGACGTCGTCCGCCGCCTGGCCGCCGGCGAGACCGTCGACGTCGAGCGGGCCGCACCGCGGCTCGCCTTCGCCGCGGGCGAGCACGACGACGAGATCGGCGACCTCGGCCGCGCCCTCAACCACGCCCGCCGCGCCGCCGTCGAGGCCGCCGTCGAACAGGCCCGCCTGCGGGCCGGCATCTCCGGCGTCTTCGTCAACATCGCCCGTCGCAGCCAGGCCCTGATCCACCGCCAGCTCAAACAGCTCGACGCCATGGAACGCCGCGCCACCGACCCCGACGAGCTCGCCGACCTCTTCCGGGTCGACCACCTCGCCACCCGGATGCGCCGCCACGCCGAGGGCCTGATCATCCTCTCCGGCGCCGCCCCCGGCCGGCGCTGGCGCAAGCCCGTCCCGCTGGTCGAGGTGGTCGGCTCCGCGGTCGGCGCCGTCGAGGAGTACGAGCGGGTGGTCGTCCCGCCGATGCCGCAGGTCTTCGTCTCCGGCGCGGCCGTCGGCGACCTCGCCCACCTGGTCGCCGAACTCATCGAGAACGCCACCGCCTTCTCGCCCCCGCACACCCAGGTCACCATGCGGGCCGGCGAGGCCGCCCACGGCTGCGTGCTGGAGATCGACGACCGCGGCCTCGGCATGGACGAGGACGAACTCGCCGCCGCCAACCGCACCCTCGCCGAACCGCAGGAGTTCGACCCCACCCGCACCGAACGGCTCGGTCTCTTCGTCACCGGCCGGCTCGCCCGCCGCCACGGCATCGAGGTGGCGCTGCGCCGCTCCCCGTACGGCGGCACCACCGCCGTGGTGCTGCTGCCGAAGGCCGTCCTCGCGGAGCCGCCCGAGCCCGCGCCGCGGCCCGTCCCGGTGCCCGAGGCGCCGATCGGGGCCGAGCCCGGACCGGTGGCCGAGGCACCCGCCGCGGCCGTGCTGCCGATGCGGCGCGCCCTGCCCACCCGGACCCGCCAGGCGTCCCTGTCGCCCCGGCTGCAGACCCCGCCGCCCGCGGACGACGTCCCCGCCGACCCGCCCGCCGGAGGACCCGAGATCTCGGCCGAGCAGATGGGCGCCGTCTTCGGCGCGTTCCAGCGCGGGCTGGACCGCGGCCGCGGCACCGAGGCCCGCACCCCGCACGACCCGGAGGACGAACGATGAGCACGCCCGAGACCACCGAGCAGGCCGCCGGCGGCCTGGACTGGCTCCTGGAGGACCTGGTCGACCGCACCGAGCACGTCCGCCAGGCCGTGCTGCTCTCCTCCGACGGCCTGCCCACCGCGGCCTCCGCCGGGCTGAGCACCGAGGACGCCGACCACCTCGCCGCCGTCTGCTCCGGCTTCCACAGCCTCGCCCGCGGCGTCGGCAGCCGCTTCGAGGCCGGCTCGGTCCGGCAGACGATGGTGATGCTGGAGGACGCCTTCCTCTTCGTCTCCCCGGCCGGCGAGGGCAGCTGCCTGGCCGTGCTCTGCGGGCCGCAGGCGGACGTCGGCCAGATCGCGTACGAGATGCAGATGCTCGTCCGCCGGGTCGGCCGCCACCTGTCCACCCCCGCCCGGGCCGGCGCCGAGCCGGCCGCCGGCCAAGGGGCGGCCACATGAGCGGGCACTGGTACGACGACGAGGCCGGCCCGATGGTCCGGCCGTTCACCCTGACCGGCGGGCGCACCCGCTCCGCCGAGGGCGAGCGCTACGACCTGCTGGCCGCGGTCTCGGCGGTGCCGGACGCCGAACCGGCCGGCCACCTGGACCACGCCCGCAGCGCCCTGCTGGACCGGATCCGGGACCGCCCCTGCCCGCTGGCCGAACTGGCCGCCGACGCCGACCTGCCGATCGGGGCCCTGCGGGTGCTGCTCGGCGACCTCGTCCAGGCCGGACTCGTCCGGGTCGGCCAGGGCGCCGCCGAGGCCGGCCGCCCGGACGTCCGCCTGCTCCGCGAGGTGATCCAGGGCTTGCGGCGGCTCTGACCGGGGACACCCGAGGGGGCGCCGGGGCCACCCGCCGGGGGCGGCCCCGCGCCGTGGTACGAACCCCGGTCAGTCCGTGGCGCCGGCGCGGACCAGGCCGTTCTCGTAGGCCAGCACCACGGCCTGGACGCGGTCGCGCAGGCCGAGCTTGGCCAGGATCCGGCCGACGTGGGTCTTCACGGTGGCCTCCGACAGGGTCAGCCGGGCGGCGATCTCGCCGTTCGACAGGCCCTGCGCCACCAGCAGGAACACCTCCCGCTCGCGGTCGGTGAGCGGCTCCAGCACCGGCGAACCGGGCGCCGTCGACGGCGTCGGCAGCACCTGCGCGAAGCGGTCGATCATGCGGCGGGTGGTGGTCGGCGCGACCACCGCGTCACCGCCGTGCACCGCGCGGATCGCCGCGACCAGCTCCGTCGGCGGGACGTCCTTCAGCAGGAAGCCGCTCGCCCCGGCCTTCAGCGCGGCGAAGGCGTACTCGTCCAGGTCGAAGGTGGTCAGGATGAGCACGTGCGGCGCCCCCGGCAGCGGCGCGCCGGACTCGTCCAGGCAGATCCGCCGGGTGGCCTGCACGCCGTCCAGCCGCGGCATGCGGACGTCCATCAGCACCACGTCGACCTCCGTCCCGGCGAGCAGCTCCAGCGCCTGCGCGCCGTCGCCCGCCTCGGCGGCGATCTCGATGTCGCCCTGCGACTGCAGGACCATCCGGAAGCCCGTACGCAGCAGCTCCTGGTCGTCCACGAGCATCACGCGGATGGTCACGGTCGGTTCTCCTTCACCTGGGGTTCACCTGAGCGGCCGGCCCCCGGACTCAGCCGGCGGCCTTGAGGGGGAGGACGGCCCGGATCCGGAAGCCGCCGCCCGGCCGCGGGCCGATGTCGAGGCTGCCGCTCACCATGCCGACCCGTTCGCGCATGCCGATCAGACCATGGCCGGGCCCGTCGCCACCACCGTCCATCTGCTCGGCGGTGCTGCCGCGGCCGTCGTCCTCGACCAGCACCTCCAGGTCGCGGTCGCCGAAGTCCACCGCGACCCGGGCCCGGGCGCCCGGACCGCCGTGCTTGCGCACGTTGGTCAGCGCCTCCTGGACGATCCGGTACACCGTCAGCTCCAGGCCGCGCGGCAGCTCCCGCGGCTCGCCCGAGGTGGCGAAGTCCACCGGCAGGCCGGCCGTGCGGACCTGCTCCAGCAGCTCCGGCAGCTCCTCCACGCCGGGCTGCGGGACGTACTCCTCGGCCGTCTCCGACGTCCGCAGCACGCCGAGCAGCCGGCGCATCTCCACCAGCGCCTGGCGGCCGGTCGCGGCGATCGTGCCCAGCGCCTCCTTCGCCTGCTGCGGCGAGTTGTCCAGCACGTAGGCGGCGCCGTCGGCCTGAACGATCATCACCGAGACGTTGTGCGCGACCACGTCGTGCAGCTCCCGGGCGATCCGGGCGCGCTCGGCGGCCACCGCCACCTTCGCCTGCGCGTCCCGCTCGCGCTCCAGCCGGGCCGCCCGGTCCTCCAGCTCGACCAGGTAGGCCCCGCGGACTCGGGTCAGCCGGCCCCACGCCCAGCAGAGCACGAACGGCGTCGACATCAGCACCGCCACGAACACCAGCTGCCAGGTGCTCGGCCCCGGCGGCGGCGACGGGTCGTCCGGCACCGGGTCGCCGCTGTTGTCGAACCGCCACAGCGTCAGCGGGCCGGCCACCAGACCCACCGCGAGCACCAGCCGGGACGCCCACCGCGAGCCGAAGGCCGCCCCCGTGTACGCGAACACCAGGTAGCCGATGGCCGAGGCGCCCGGAGTCACGTCCAGCACGAGCTGGCCCAGCCCGAGCGCGGTGCCCCCGGCCGCGGCCAGGTCCGGGTACCGGCGCCGGACCACCATCAGCGCGGCGATCGCCAGCGAGAAGGCCAGACCGCCGTAGAGCTGCAGGTCCGACTCCGAGAAGTCGGACAGCACGCCGAGCAGGAGGACCACCAGCGCCCAGGCGGAGTCGACCACCATCGGGTGACGGCGGAGCCAGGCGTTGAGTCGATGCACGCTCCAAGCCTAGGCAGTCGCACACCGCCCCCAGGTCCGCCGCGAGGGCGATCCGCCATCCGCCGCAGGGTGGAGACGGCCCCCGCCGGGACACCCCCGCCGACCGGTAGCGTCGACCCACGTGACCTGGATGCGGTGGCGGCCCGCCATGGAAGAGGCGCTGTACGGCGCGGACGGCTTCTACCGGGGCCCGGAGGGACCGGCCGGGCACTTCCGCACCTCCGTGCACGCCTCGCCGCTGTTCGCCGGAGCCGTCGCCCGGCTGCTCGCCGAGACCGACGAGGCCCTCGGCCGCCCGGACGAGCTCGCCCTGGTCGACGTGGGCGCCGGCCGCGGCGAACTCGTCACCGGAGTCCTCGCCGCCCTCGACCCCGAGCTCGCCGCCCGGGTCCGTCCCCACGCCGTCGAACTCGCCGCCCGCCCGGCCGGCCTGCCCCCGTCCGTGGTGTGGACGGACACCCTGCCGACCGGGCTGACCGGGCTGCTCTTCGCCAACGAGTGGCTCGACAACGTGCCGCTCGACCTCGCCGAACCCGACGAGGACGGCGTGCTGCGCTACGTCGAGGTCGGGCCCGACGGCGAGGAACGCCCCGGCGGCCCGCTGGACGCCGCCGACGCCGCCTGGGCCGCCCGCTGGTGGCCGGACGGCGACCGGATCGAACTCGGCCGCACCCGCGACGAGGCCTGGGCCTCGGCCGTCGCCGCCCTCGACCGCGGCCTCGCCGTCGCCGTCGACTACGCCCACACCGCCGCCGACCGGCCGCCGTTCGGCACCCTCGCCGGATTCCGCGGGGGCCGCGAGGTCCGGCCCGTGCCCGACGGCGGCTGCGACGTCACCGCGCACGTCGCCCTGGACTCGGCCGCATCGGCCGCATCGGCCGCCCCGGCCGTCCACAGCCTGTGGACGACGCAGCGGAGCGCACTGCGCGCCCTCGGCGTGCACGGCGGACGGCCGCCGCTCGCCCTCGCCTCCACCGACCCGGCCGGCTACCTGCGGGCCCTCGGCGGGGCCAGCGAGGCCGCCGAACTGACCGACCCGGCCGGCCTCGGCGGCTTCGGCTGGCTGGCCCAGGCCGTCCGCATGCCGGTACCGCGGAGCCTGGAGGGACTCCCCGCACCCGCGGGGTGGCAGACTCTGTAGCCATGAGGGAGACCACGGTCGGCATCGGCGCGGGTGCGCAGCAGCTCACGGGCGAGCTGGGCACCAGCGACATGGTGCTCAACATCGGCCCGCAGCACCCGTCCACGCACGGCGTGCTCCGGCTGAAGCTGGTGCTGGACGGCGAGCGGATCGTCACCGCGGAGCCGGTCATCGGCTACATGCACCGCGGCGCCGAGAAGCTCTTCGAGGCCCGCGACTACCGCCAGATCATCATGCTGGCGAACCGGCACGACTGGCTCTCCGCCTTCTCCAACGAACTCGGCGTCGTCCTCGCCGTCGAGCGGATGCTCGGCATGGAGGTCCCCGAGCGGGCGGTGTGGATCCGCACCCTGCTCGCCGAGCTCAACCGGGTGCTCAACCACCTGATGTTCCTCGGCTCCTACCCGCTGGAGCTCGGCGGCATCACCCCGATCTTCCACGCCTTCCACGGCCGCGAGGAGCTCCAGCACGTCCTGGAGGAGGCCTCCGGCGGGCGCATGCACTACATGTTCAACCGGGTCGGCGGCCTCAAGGAGGACCTCCCGGCCGGCTGGCTCGGCCGCGTCCGGCAGGCCGTCGCCGCCGTCCGGGGGCAGCTCCCGGTCTACGAGGACCTCGTCCTCGGCAACGAGATCTTCCGCGGCCGCACCGCCGGGGTCGGCACCCTCACCCGCGAGCAGGTGCACGCCTACGGCGTCAGCGGCCCGATCGCCCGGGCCAGCGGGGTCGACTTCGACCTCCGCCGCGACGAGCCCTACCTCGCGTACGGGGAGCTCGCCGACCTGCTGACCGTCGTCGTGCGGGAGGAGGGCGACTGCCTGGCCCGCTTCGAGTGCCTGCTGGAGCAGACCGCCAACTCGCTCGACCTCGCCGACGCCTGCCTCGACCGGCTCGCCGGGCTCGCCCCGGGGCCGGTCAACCTGCGGCTGCCCAAGGTCCTCAAGGCGCCGGAGGGCACCACCTACGCCTGGACCGAGAACCCGCTCGGCATCAACGGCTACTACCTGGTGTCCCGCGGCGACAAGACGCCCTGGCGGCTCAAGCTCCGTTCCGCCTCGTACAACAACATCCAGGCCCTCACCGAACTCCTGCCGGGCACCCTGGTCGCCGACATGGTCGCCATCCTCGGCTCGATGTTCTTCGTCGTCGGCGACATCGACAAGTAGGGAACCCGCCCGGCAGGTGCTCCCACGCGCCCCCGTGGGTGCACCACCCGGCCTAGTGCCGCGTCAGGCGACCTTCGCCCCGTCTCGACGCCCGGCACGCACTCTCGCCGCACCGGACGGAAGTCCGAGTACGTCCAGTACGAGG
>NZ_JBFBDW010000024.1:35748-113725 GCF_040683455.1 Kitasatospora sp. NPDC093679 | reverse complement strand
TGCAGATGTCGCAATCCACACCTGGCCAGAAGGCCCTCACTCATTTCAAGATCACACCGCCGTGAACCCCGTCACCAACCTCCGTGGTCAGAACAGCTAGTCCGGCGGTGGGGAGGTCGGGCCGGAGAGGGCGACGGCGACCAGGGAGCGCAGGGCGGCGGCGATCTGGCCGAGCGGCAGGGTGGTGTCGTCGGCGAAGAGTTCGACCAGCCAGCCGCCGGCCGCGTTGGGGCCGCCCGCCGCGACCATCGCCTTGTAGCCGCTGACCACCATCACGGCCTCCTCGGACGGGTCGTTGCCCGCGGCGCCGGCCCGCAGGGCGAAGCCGCCGCCGCGGGCGGCCCGCCGGGTGAGCGGGTAGTGCCGCAGGTCGAACACGGCGTCCGGGGCCTCGATCTGGGCGCGCTGGGTGGCGGCGCCGGAGCTGCTCGGGCCGCTGGTCATCCGGTACACGGCGTGCTGCGCGGTGCGCATCAGGTGCGAGCCCGGCGGCACGTAGGAGACCCACCAGGCGACGGCGTCGAGCAGCCGGGCGGAGGTCTCGGCGACGGTGACCATCCGGGCCAGGGTGTCGGCGGGGTGGCTGGTGCGGTGGACCTCGTTCTGGTCGAGCGCGGCGAGCACGGTGGTGAGCAGTTGGCCGGGGTCGGCGCTGCGGGCGGCGCCGCGGAAGCGCCGGCGGTCGCCGTTGCCGCGCTGGCCGGGGCCGCCGCGGCGGCCGTCGGCCCGGTGGTGCGGGTCGGCGGCGTCGGCGAGCAGCACGGTCGGGTCGGGCGAGAAGCCGGGGCCGTGGCTGCGGCCGGCCACCACGGGGTGGGCGGCCCGGGAGGCCTTGGCGCGGTACTGGGCGGCGTCGGCGAGCCGGAACAGCCGGTCGGCGGTGGAGACCGGGCCGATGGAGTCGCCGGTGGAGGCGACGCCGCAGGCGACGCCCTCGCCCTCGGTGAGCTGCAGGGCGCGGGCGCAGAGGTCCTCGGCGACGGCCACCACCTCGTCGGCCTTCTGGCCCTCGACGAGCAGGCAGAACTCGTCGCCGCCGAGCCGGGCGGCGAGGCTGCCGGGCAGTTTGGCGGCGCAGAGCGAGAGCTGGTGGGCGAACCGTTCCAGCAGGCGGTCGCCCATCTCGTGGCCGAGCTGGTCGTTGACCCGTTTGAGGCCGTTGACGTCGCAGACGACCAGGCTGACGACGGTGTTGTCGCGGTTGTGGGCCTGCAGGGCGCTCTCCAGCCGGGCGTCGACGGCGCGCCGGTTGGCGAGGCCGGTGAGCGGGTCGGTGAAGGCGAGCCGGCGCAGGTCGGCGAGGCGTTCGGTCTGCGAGAGGCCGGCGGAGATCTGCGCGGCGAGCAGGGTGGCGTAGTCGACGTCGGCCTCGTCGAAGACCGGCAGTCCGGCGCTGCGGGCGAGGTAGAGCTCGCCCCAGGCCTGGCCGTGCAGGACGATCGGGGCGACCAGGCAGCACTCGCGGCCGCGCCGGCGCAGTCCGGCGGCGCGCTGCAGGCAGAAGGCGCCGGCGGCCGGGTGGTCCGGGGCCGGGCCGGGGTCGGTGTCCTCGGCGGTCTGCACCCAGGCTCGGGGCAGCCGGCCGGTCGTCCAGTGTTCGTCGAGGTAGGTGACGATCTCCGGGAAGTCGGCCACCGGGTAGGACTCGTCCTCGGGGAACTCCTCCTCACCGGCGGCGAGTTCGCCGTAGTTGGCGAGCACCCGGAGCCGGCCGGACTCGCGGTCCCAGACCGAGACGGCGGCCATGGTGGCCTCCAGCGCGGCGGTGGCGCGGACGGCGGCGGCCCGGACGGCCTCCAGCGGGGTCAGCGCCCCGGCCATGTCGTGGGCGAGTTCGACGACCGCGCGCAGGCGCGCGTCCGGGGTGGCAGGGGGTCGGCCGGCTCCGTCCGCGCTGTCCGCCTCACCGCTCAACCGGATCGCCTCGTCCCTTGGTCCGCCCTGGTACGCATCCATCCTGGACCAAGATTATGGCGATTTGGTAAGGCATTGCCCGATTTGTCAAGGTGAAGTCGCGGGGGTTCACGGCATGCGGCGACCCGCGGTCACTCCGGGTCGTGGCTCCGGGTGAGCAGCCAGGGCTCGACCAGGCCGAGACCGCGCACCGGGCGCCGCCACATCGGCTGCAGGTGGAAGGGGAAGCCGCCCTCGGCCTGCCGGCCCGCCGGGTCGTCCGGCACGTACGGCGGGACGGCGCCGGTCTGCTCCAGCGCGGTGGCGAACTCGCCGTCGACGAGCACGGCGTCCCGCGGGGCGATGGAGGTGAGCCGGCTGGCCAGGTTGACGGTGGTGCCGAAGACGTCGCCCATCCGGGAGGTGACGGTGCCGAAGGCCATGCCGACCCGCAGCGCGGGCATGGTGTCCTCCTTGGCGAGCGTCTCCACCAGGCAGAGGGCGATCTCGGCGGCGACCGCCGGGTCCTCGGTGACGTAGAGGATCTCGTCGCCGAGCGTCTTGACCACCCGGCCGCCCTGGCCGGCGATGAGGTCGGAGCAGGTGGTCTCGAAGGTCTCGACGAGCGAGCCGAGCTCCTCCTCCTCCAGCCGGCGGGAGAGCCGGGTGAAGCCGACCAGGTCGGCGAAGCCGACCGCGAGCCGGCCGCTGGTGATCTCGTTGTCCTCGGCGGCGTGCACCACGCGGCCGGTGACGGCGGCGAGCTGGCGGCGCCAGACGTACACCAGGAACTGCTCCAGCTCGGGCAGCAGCAGCTCGGTGAGCGGGTAGGCGACCTCGGCGCGGGTGAGGCCGGGCTCGACGGCCTGGGTGAGGTTCTCCAGGAAGGTGTCCATCTGCCAGCCGGCGAGCCGGGCGGTGGTCTGGCCGGTGGAGCGGGCGACCTGGATCGCCATCGGCTCGCTGAGCAGCCCGGACTCGATGAGGCCGGCGAGGCGGCGCAGGGCGATCACGTCGTTGTCGGTGAGCGCCCGGGACTGGCCGATGTCGGGGAAGCCCATCGCCCGCCAGAACCGGGTGGCGAGGTCCATGGGGACGTCGGCCGCGCGGGCCGCCTGGTACGGCGTGTACTTGCGCGGGGCGTCGAGGATCAGCCGTTCCAGGTCCAGCGCGACGGTGCGTTCGCCCGCCCCGCCGGTGCCGTGGCCGCCGTTGCCGTTGCCCGATTCCTCGTCTGCCACCGGTCCATCCCCGTGCGGTCGCCGCACTTCCTCTTGTCCTGCCTGTCAAGGGCGGCCGACCACCCGGGGGTAGTGGCGCGCCTCACACCGCTGCCAGGTGGAATGTTCGCACGGAATCCCGCAATCCGGGGCATCCGTCCGGATCAGGCGGAGTCCGGACGCTCCGGGCGGACGTGCACGACGTCCCCGGCGGCGACCGGGTGGCGGGCGCCGTCCGGGGTGCGGACGACCAGCCGTCCGTCGCCGTCCACCGCGACGGCCTCGCCGGCCAGTTCGCGCTCGCCCGGCAGCTGCACCCGCACCGGGCGGCCGAGCGTGGTGCAGCGGGCGGTGTAGGCGGGCAGCAGTCCGCTCGCGTGCGGGTCGCCGGCGGCGGTCCGCCACTCGCCGTACAGCTCGGCGAACTCGCGCAGCAGGCCGCGCAGCAGGGTCTGCCGGTCGGTGACGGCGGCGCCGGCGAGGGCGAGCGAGGACGCGGTGGGCACCGGGAGCTCCTCGGCGCGCAGCGAGACGTTGATGCCGAGTCCGGCGACGACGGCGCCGCCGGACAGTTCGGTGAGGATGCCGCCGATCTTGCGTTCCTCGCCGCCGACGGCGACCTGGAGGTCGTTCGGCCACTTGAGGCCGGTGTCGAGTTCGGCGATCTTGGCGACGGTGGCGGCCGCGGCGACGCCGACCAGGATCGGCAGCCAGCCGTACCGCTCGACCGGCACGCCGGTGGGCCGCAGCAGCATCGACAGGAAGAGGCCGGAGCGCGGCGGGGCGCTCCAGCGGCGCTCCATCCGGCCGCGGCCGGCGTGCTGGGCCTCGGCGACCAGGACGGCGCCCTCGGGGGCGCCGTCGCGGGCCCGGGCGGCGAGGTCGGTGTTGGTGGAACCGGTCTCGGTGACGACGTCGAAGGAGGTCCACAGGCCGCCGGGGACGACCAGGTCGCGGCGGAGGGCCACGGTGTCCAGCGGCGGGCGTTCGAGGTCCGTCCAGGGGGAGGGCCCGGCGCTCTGGCCGAGGCCGCGCAGGCCGCTGCGGCGGGGACGGGTGGGCTCGGGCTGCTCGGCGTCGGTCACCTGGCCAGCCTACCGACGGGGCACCGGCGGGGCCGCCGCGGCGCAGGGGGCGCGCGGGCCCAGCGCGGTGCCGGCGGGGGTGCGCGGAGGCGGCTGCGGGCGCCTCGGCCACAGGCCGTCCCATCGTCCCGCAGATGGGCGTTCCGACACACTGTGTCGCTGGCCATAACACGATTCGCGCGCGGCTGGCTACGCTACTTGGCGGTAGTCGCAGTGCCGCCCTGCCCTCATGCCGTCGTCGGCTTCGGGAGCGGCCAAGGACCAGGGAGAGCCACCTCAATGACCGAGGCGCCGTACGACCCCCACACCACCGCCGGGAAACTCGCCGACCTGCGGCGCAGGATCGACGAGGCGGTGCACTCCGGCTCCGCCGCGGCCGTCGAGAAGCAGCACGCCAAGGGCAAGCTGACGGCGCGTGAGCGGGTGGTGGAGCTGCTGGACGAGGACTCGTTCGTCGAGTTCGACGAGTTCGCCCGGCACCGCTCGACCAACTTCGGCCAGGAGAGGAACCGGCCGTACGGCGACGGCGTGGTGACCGGCTACGGCACGATCGACGGCCGTCAGGTCGCCGTCTTCGCGCAGGACTTCACCGTCTTCGGCGGCTCCCTCGGCGAGGTGTTCGGCGAGAAGATCGTCAAGGTGATGGACTTCGCGCTGAAGACCGGCTGCCCGGTCATCGGCATCAACGACTCCGGCGGCGCCCGGATCCAGGAGGGCGTGGTCTCGCTCGGCCTGTACGGCGAGATCTTCCGCCGCAACGTGCACGCCTCGGGCGTCGTCCCACAGATCTCGCTGATCATGGGCCCCTGCGCCGGCGGCGCGGTGTACTCCCCCGCGATCACCGACTTCGTGGTGATGGCCGACCAGACCTCGCACATGTTCATCACCGGCCCGGACGTCATCAAGACGGTCACCGGCGAGGACGTCGGCATGGAGGAGCTGGGCGGCGCCCGCACCCACAACACCAAGTCGGGCAACGCCCACTACCTGGCCGCGGACGAGAAGGAGGCGATCGAGTACGTCAAGAACCTGCTGTCGTACCTGCCCTCCAACAACCTCTCGGACCCGCCGGCCTACCCCGAGCAGGCCGACCTCTCGATCACCGACGAGGACCTCGAACTCGACACCATCGTGCCGGACTCGGCGAACCAGCCGTACGACATGCACAAGGTGATCGAGCACGTCCTGGACGACGGCGAGTTCCTGGAGACCCAGCCGCTGTTCGCCGGCAACATCATCACCGGCTTCGGCCGGGTCGAGGGCCACCCGGTCGGCATCGTCGGCAACCAGCCGATGGACCTGGCCGGCTGCCTGGACATCGACGCCAGCGAGAAGGCCGCCCGCTTCGTGCGGACCTGCGACAGCTTCAACATCCCGGTGCTGACCTTCGTCGACGTGCCCGGCTTCCTGCCCGGCACCGGCCAGGAGTGGGACGGCATCATCCGCCGCGGCGCCAAGCTGATCTACGCCTACGCCGAGGCCACCGTGCCGCTGATCACCGTGATCACCCGCAAGGCCTTCGGCGGCGCCTACGACGTCATGGGCTCCAAGCACCTCGGCGCCGACCTCAACCTGGCCTGGCCGACCGCCCAGATCGCCGTCATGGGCGCCCAGGGCGCGGCCAACATCGTCTACCGCCGCGAGCTGTCCGAGGCCGCCAAGGCGGGCGAGGACGTCGACGCCCGCCGCGCCGAGCTGGTCGCCGAGTACGAGGACACCCTGCTCAACCCGTACCTGGCCGCCGAGCGCGGCTACGTGGACGCGGTCATCGCGCCGAGCGAGACCCGCCGGCACGTCGTGCGCGGACTGCGGGCGCTGCGCGGCAAGCGGGAGACGCTGCCGCCGAAGAAGCACGGCAACATTCCGCTGTAGTCCGTTCCGGGAGAGGATCGACCCATGGCCCCCATCCAGGTGCTGCACGGGCAGCCGACCCCCGAGGAGCTGGCCACCGTCCTGGCGGTGGTCCAATCCCGGGCCGCCGCCGCGCAGGCCGCCGCCGAGGCGGCCGGCCGGGCGGGCGGCCCGGCATCCCCGTGGCGCGACCACGCGCGGAAGATGCGCACCATGCCGGCCCCCGGCCCCGCCGCCTGGCGGACCTCCGGCTGGGCCCGCTAGCAGCCGAGCCACCGGACGGCCCGGTGCACCCCCTGCGCGGGGCGGTGCGCCGGGCCGTCCGGCGTGCTGCGTACTGCGGCCGACCGGTCAGCCCGTGGCGGCCGTCCGGCGGCCGAGCAGGCCGTCCAGCGCCACCGCCCCCGGGCCGAGCACCGCGATCAGCAGGAACACCCAGGCGAACAGCGCGGCCGGCTCGCCGCCGTTCTGCATCGGCCAGAGCGCGTGCTCCTGGTGCACGGAGAAGTAGGCGTACGCCATCGAACCGGAGCAGACGACGGCGGCGGCCCGGGTGGCGAGCCCGAGCAGCACCAGGGCGCCGCCGACGAGCTGGATGACCGCGGCGTACCAGCCGGGCCAGGACCACGCCTCCACCGTCGCGCCGCCCCGGCCGCCGGCCGGGACGCCGAACAGCGAGGCAGCGCCGTGGGCGGTGAACAACAGGCCGGCGACGGCGCGGAACAGGGCCACCGCATACGGGCGGACGGCCTCTAATCTGACGGACGAACGGGACACGGTACGTCTCCTCGGCTGGAACATGCGGAAGCCGGACGCCGGTGGGCGCCCGGGGAGTCCCTGACCTGGTGGCGCTGCCGCGTCCCCCGCCCGCACGGATCATGAACGCGACAAGTCGTCCGGACCATTGGAGGGCCGGCCGCCCCCCACGTCAAGGGTTCCGGACGGAGGACGAGGGTTTGAGTACGCGTACTCAGGCGCCGTCCGCGGCCGCGGCGCAGGCTGGTGAGGTGCTCTGGTCAGACCCCCGCGACGAGCCCTCCCCGGAAGCGCGGAGGGCGCAGCGGATGCTCCGCCGCGCCGGCCTGCTGCTGGCGGTCCTCGGCTTCGTCGCGGCCGTGCTGCTGGTGCGGTAGGGCCCTCCGGCAGGGCTTGCCGGGGGGTGCCCTCGCTCTCGCCGGTTGCCCCTAGGCTGGGCGGCATGACCGATCGCCGCATCCTCGTCCTCGCGTCCGCCTCCCCCGCCCGGCTCGGGCTGCTCCGCCAGGCCGGCCTCGACCCGCAGGTCCGGGTCAGCGGGGTCGACGAGGACGCGCTGACCGCCGCCACCCCCGCCGAACTCGCCCTGGTGCTCGCCGAGGCGAAGGCCAAGACCGTGGCCGCGGGCCTGTCCGGCGGCGAGCTGGTGATCGGCTGCGACTCGGTGCTGGAGCTGGGCGGGCAGGCGCTCGGCAAGCCCGCGGACGCCGCCGAGGCGCTGGAGCGCTGGCGGTCGATGCGCGGTCGGTCGGGCGTGCTGCGGACCGGCCACTGCGTCGTCGACACCGCGACCGGCCGGCAGTCCTCGGCGACCGCCTCGACCACGGTCCGCTTCGGCACCCCGGACGACGAGGAGGTCGCCGCGTACATCGCCTCCGGCGAGCCCCTGCACGTGGCCGGGGCGTTCACCCTGGACGGCCGGTCGGCGCCGTTCGTGGAGGGCGTCGACGGCGACCCGGGCAACGTGATCGGCCTGTCGCTGCCGCTGCTGCGCCGGCTGCTCGCCGACCTCGACGTGCGGATCACCGACCTCTGGGTCTGAGCACCCCGCCGCCGCCGCGCATCAGCGCTTCGGCGGCGCCGCGCGGGCCAGGAAGGCCAGCACGTCGGGCAGCGCACCGTCGGAGAGCAGCGGGGCGCCGTGGTTCGCGCCCGGGTAGATCTTGAGCTGCTTGTCCTTGGCGGCGGCCGTGTCGTGCAGGCCGTGCGCGTAGTCGGCGAAGGGCTGGTCGCCCGCCTCGGCGGCGAACAGCACCGGCACGGTCAGCCGTTTGACGGCGTTGCTCGCACTGTCGCCGCCGAAGGACTCGGCCGAGCTGAGCGAGACGACCGCGGCAGGCGGCACCGCGAGGTCGGGCAGCGAGCCGGCGACGATCGAGCCGGTGCCGCCCTTGGAGGCGCCGATCAGCACCAGGGCGGCGATGCCCCTGGCCTTCAGGTAGCCGGCCACCTGCCGGATGTTGTCCGAGACGTTCCCGTTGGCGGTGTACGGCAGCACCGCGTAGCCGGCCCGGGTGAAGGCGTCCAGGTAGGGGATCCAGTCGCAGAGGCTGCCGCCGTTCTGGTGCGAGAGGACGACGGCGGTCTTCGCGCCGCCCGCGTCGGAGTCCCGGAAGTAGGCCTGCACCGGGGCGAGCCCGTCGACGGTGACCGAACCCTTGGCCGCCTGCTCCTCGGTGAGGCAGCCGTGTCTCTCCGGGCTGCTCGCGGCCGCGGGCGCCGGTGTGCCGCCGGCGGCGGACGAGCAGCCCGCGAGTACCGCGGCCGCCGCCAGGGCGGTCGCGAGCCGTACCGCCGTGGTGGTCCGCATCACATCGTCTCCCCGGGTCGAGGGCGGCCGGCCGCCGCCCGACGCGGCGTCACGCTAGGGGGGAGCCGCAGGCAGCGTCAATGGTCCATACCAATGGCGGACAAAGCGGAGCGGATCACTCCGCACAGCGCCCTGCGGAATCGGACAGAACCGGGGGCGAACTACTGTCGCGGCGGGCCAGCCCGGCCCCGTACCGTCCCCCGATAGGCTGACGCAGCCGTCGGCCGGAAGGAGCGGGGGACATGACCGACAGCGTCCTCAACGTGGTGCTCGGGCTGGTGGCGTCGACCATCAGCGCGGGCATCGGCTGGCTCGCCCAGACCGCGCGCCGCCGGCGCCGACTGGAGCGCACCCGGCGGTTCTTCGGCATGCCGGAGGGCACCGAGTGCCTCCTGGTGGTCAACCGGGAGGCCGGACCCCGCGCCACCACCGCGGTGGCGCGCAACGACGTGTACGCGCTGATGGAACTCGCCGCCCTGGTGCGCGAGTGCGGGGCGCGGGCCGAGGTCGTGGCGCACGACCAGGTGCGCCAGGGGCTCGGCGCCAAGGCGGAGTTCTGCCTCGGCGGCCCGTCGAGCAACCAGCGCACGGCCGCCCACCTGGCGTCCTGGCTGCCCGGGGTCGAGGTCGCCTCGGGCGACACCGCCCTGACGATCACGGTGGGCGACAAGGAGTTCCCGCTCGCCCGGCCGGTCCAGGAGGGCGTGCCGGTGTACGCCCTGCTGGCCAGGGTGCACGCCGGATCGGGTGACCGGCCGGTCTTCCTGATATCGGGTCAGACCTCCACGTCCAACCACGCGGCGGTCCGCTACCTGGCGGCCAACCACCGCGCGCTGGCGCGGCGGCACGGCACGGACAGCACGTTCGTGGTGGTGCTGAAGGTGGTCAACCCCGGGGCGTACGGTCCGGACGTGGTCGAGCTCGCCGCGGAGGTCACCGCCGAGGCGACGGCCAAGCCGGCGCCGGCGGCCGCCACCGCGGCGGCCTGACCTCCGTGTGGCGAAGGCCACGGGCCGGCAACGACGGCCCGGGGCCGCTGCGCGCCGCGGCGGACCGCTGCGCGTAGCGTCTCTACCAGCGGGGTCTGCCGCTGTGTGGTCGCGTGATCACGAAATCGGGTGACGCTCCGTGTGGGCTAGCTCACCACCAGGGACTACTCGCCGGTAGTGCCCTTAGATCCCTAGACTCAACGAGGTTCAAGAAGGGAGCCACAGTGCGCAAGGTGCTCATCGCCAACCGCGGAGAGATCGCTGTCCGCGTCGCCCGGGCGTGTCGGGACGCCGGTATCGCCAGCGTCGCCGTCTACGCCGAGCCCGATCGGGACGCGCTGCACGTCCGCGCGGCCGACGAGGCCTACGCGCTCGGCGGCGACACCCCCGCGACCAGCTACCTGGACATCGCCAAGGTGCTCAAGGCGGCCGCCGACGCGGGTGCGGACGCCGTCCACCCCGGTTACGGCTTCCTCTCCGAGAACGCCGACTTCGCCGAGGCCGTGATCGCGGCCGGGCTGATCTGGATCGGCCCGCCGCCGCAGGCCATCCGCGACCTCGGCGACAAGGTCACCGCGCGGCACGTCGCCCAGCGCGCCGGTGCCCCGCTGGTCGCCGGCACGCCGGAGCCGGTGTCCGGCGCCGACGAGGTCGTCGCCTTCGCCACCGAGCACGGCCTGCCGGTCGCCATCAAGGCGGCGTACGGCGGCGGCGGTCGCGGTCTGAAGGTCGCCCGCACGCTCGAGGAGATCCCCGAGCTGTACGAGTCCGCCGTCCGCGAGGCGGTCGCCGCCTTCGGTCGCGGCGAGTGCTTCGTCGAGCAGTACCTGGACAAGCCGCGGCACGTGGAGACCCAGTGCCTGGCCGACCAGCACGGCAACGTGGTGATCGTCTCCACCCGTGACTGCTCGCTGCAGCGCCGCCACCAGAAGCTGGTCGAGGAGGCTCCCGCGCCGTTCCTGACCGACGAGCAGAACGCGGAGCTGTACCGCGCCTCCAAGGCCATCCTCCGCGAGGCGGGCTACGTCGGCGCCGGTACCTGCGAGTTCCTGGTCTCCCAGGACGGCCTGATCTCCTTCCTGGAGGTCAACACCCGCCTGCAGGTCGAGCACCCGGTCTCCGAGGAGGTCACCGGCATCGACCTGGTCCGCGAGATGTTCCGGATCGCCGACGGCGAGGAGCTCGGCTACGACGACCCGGAGATCCGCGGTCACTCGATCGAGTTCCGCATCAACGGCGAGGACCCGGGCCGGGGCTTCCTGCCCGCCCCGGGCACGGTGTCGCTGTTCGCCCCGCCGTCCGGCCCGGGCGTCCGCCTGGACGCCGGCGTCGAGACCGGTTCGGTCATCGGCCCCGCCTGGGACTCGCTGCTCGCCAAGCTGATCGTCACCGGCAGCACCCGGCAGCAGGCTCTGCAGCGCGCCGCCCGTGCGCTGGAGGAGTTCAAGGTCGAGGGCATGGCGACCGCCATCCCGTTCCACCGCGCGGTGGTCACCGACCCGGCGTTCGCGCCCGAGGTGCACGGCAGCGACGCGCCGTTCTCGGTCTACACCCGCTGGATCGAGACCGAGTTCCAGAACACCATCCCGCCGTTCGCCGGTGCCGGCGCCGAGGGCGAGGAGGCCGAGGGCCGCGAGACCGTCGTCGTCGAGGTCGGCGGCAAGCGGATCGAGGTCTCGCTGCCGTCCTCGCTGGGCGTCGCGAGCGCCCCGGCGGCGACCGGCACCAAGGTCGCCAAGCGCCGCGTCGGCGCGAAGAAGGCGGGCTCCGCGGTCAGCGGCGACACCCTCGCCTCGCCGATGCAGGGCACCATCGTCAAGGTCGCCGTCGAGGAGGGCCAGGTCGTCGCCGAGGGCGAGCTGATCGTCGTCCTGGAGGCCATGAAGATGGAGCAGCCGCTCAACGCCCACAAGGCCGGCACCATCGTCGGCCTCAAGGCCGAGGTCGGTGCCAGCGTCAGCAGCGGCGCCGCGCTCTGCGAGATCAAGGACAACTGACCCCGCGTCGGACGTCGGACGGCCGGCCCGCACCCCTCGGGAGTGCGGGCCGGCCGTCGGCCTTTCGGGGCCGGGTCAGGGCCGGGTCAGGGCCGGCCGGTGGCCGGCGGGCGGGGCCATCAGAGCGGCGTGCCCGGGGCGGCGCTGGCCGGGCAGCGGGGCACCGGGCGGTGCGGTGCGCCGCGGGCCGCCGGCGGGCGGCGCCTGGTGCGGCGTCATCGGGTGCGCCGGGCCGCCGCTGTGCACCGTCGGCTCCGCGGGCGTGCCGAGCGGGGCGAGCGAGATCTGCACCCCGCAGTCGGCGAGCGCGTCGAGCTCCCGGGCGGTCGGGTCCTGCGCGGCGGACTGCTCGTCGGTGACCAGCCGGGTGATGGCCTCCGTCGGCACCGTCTGGAACATGGTGTCGGAGCCCAGCTTGGTGTGGTCGGCGAGGACGATCACCTCCGTCGCCGCCTGCACCAGTGCGCGGTCCACGCTCGCGGACAGCATGTTGGTGGTCGACAGGCCGCGCTCGGCGGTCAGCCCGCTGCCGGAGACGAACGCCTTCGACACCCGCAGGCCGGCCAGCGACTGCTCGGCGCCGCTGCCCACCAGGGCGTAGTTGGAGCCGCGCAGGGTGCCGCCGGTCATCACCACCTCGACGCGGTTGGCGTGCGCCAGCGCCTGGGCGACCAGCAGCGAGTTGGTGACCACGGTGAGGCCGGGCACCCGGGCGAGCCGGCGGGCCAGCTCCTGGGTGGTGGTGCCGGCACCCACGACCACGGCGTCGCCCTCCTCGACCAGGCCGGCGGCCAGGTCGGCGATGGCGCTCTTCTCGGCCGCGGCGAGATGGGTCTTCTGCGGGTAGCCGGGCTCCCGGCTGAAGCCTCCGGGGAGCACCGCCCCGCCGTGCCGGCGGTCGAGCAGCCCTTCGGCCTCCAGGGCCCGGACGTCCCGGCGGACGGTGACTTCGGAGGTCTGGACGACGCGGGCCAACTCCCGGAGCGAGACCGCTCCGTTGGCGCGCACCATTTCGAGGATCAACTGGCGACGTTCTGCAGCAAACACGGAACCGACGGTAACGTGAATGACCGTCTGCTTTCAGGCGTTTGCAGCCAGTAGCCGGAAACGCTCACGTACGAGCGGCGCGCGACCGTACAATTCGCGCCGCGGGCGGCTCCGTGCACGCTCGGCCGCGCGGGTGGAACGCGGAGGGCGGCCGCCGCGGCGGCCGCCCCGGATGCGCGCGGCAGGTCAGGAGTCCGAGCCCTCGCGCTTGCGGATGTGCAGCTGCCGGGCGGCCTCCGCGGTGGAGCCGGACAGCGACGGGTACACGGTGAACGCGCCGGCCACCTGTTCGACCGTCAAGTTGTTGTCCACGGCGAGCGAGATCGAATGGATGAGTTCGCTGGCGCGCGGCGCGACGACCACGCCGCCGACCACGATGCCGGTGCCGGGGCGGCAGAACAGCTTCACGAAGCCGTCCCGGATGCCCTGCATCTTGGCCCGCGGGTTGCCGCGCAGCGGCAGCTTCACCTCGACGGCGTCCATCTTGCCGCCGGCCACGTCGGCGGCCGTGTAGCCGACCGTGGCGATCTCCGGGTCGGTGAAGACGTTGGAGGCGACGGTCTTCAGGTTCAGCGGCTGCACCGCGTCGCCGAGCGCGTGGTACATCGCGATCCGGCCCTGCATGGCGGCGACCGAGGCGAGCATGAAGACGCCGGTGCAGTCGCCGGCCGCGTAGACGCCCGGGGCGGTGGTGCGGGACACCCGGTCGACCTTGATCTGGCCCCAGTCGTTCAGCGCGACGCCGGCCTCCTCCAGGCCCATGTCCGCGGTGTTGGGGATCGAGCCGACCGCCATCAGGCAGTGGGTGCCCTCGATGACCGTGCCGTCGGAGAGGGTGACCTCGACCTTGTCGCCGATCCGCTTGGCGCTCTCGGCGCGCGAGCGGCTCATCACGTTCATGCCGCGGCGACGGAAGACGTCCTCCAGCACCTCGGCGGCGTCCGGGTCCTCGCCCGGCAGCACCCGGTCGCGGCTGGAGACCAGCGTGACGTCGGAGCCGAGCGCCTGGTAGGCGCCGGCGAACTCGGCGCCGGTGACGCCGGAGCCGACCACGATCAGCTCGCGGGGCAGCTCGTCGAGGTCGTAGACCTGGGTCCAGGTGAGGATCCGCTCGCCGTCCGGCTGGGCGTCGGGCAGCTCGCGCGGGTGCACGCCGGTGGCGATCAGCACGGCGTCGGCGCGCAGCGTCTCGGTGGTGCCGTCCTCGCGGTCGACCACCACCTCGCGGGAGCCGTCCACCGCCTGGCCGCCGGCGCCGAGCCGACCCTTGCCGCGGAGCACGGTGACGCCGGCCCGGGTGACGGCCTGGGTGATGTCGTGGGACTGGGCGATCGCGAGGCGCTTCACGCGTCGGTTGACCTTGCCGAGGTCGACGCCGACCACCCGGGCGGACTGCGCGAGCGGCGGGGTGTCGTCGGCGACGATGATGCCGAGCTCCTCGTAGGAGCTGTCGAAGGTCGTCATCACCTCGGCGGTGGCGATCAACGTCTTGGACGGCACACAGTCCGTCAGCACCGCCGATCCGCCCAGGCCGTCGCGGTCGACGACGGTCACCTCCGCGCCGAGCTGGGCGGCCACCAGGGCCGCCTCGTATCCGCCGGGTCCGCCACCGATGATCACGATCCGAGTCACGGGCACCATTCTCCCGCATGCCGGAACCAAAGCCACGCCGGGGGCGTTGCCTCCTGCCCGGGCCCTTCTGCGGGCTCCTGCGGGCGCCCCCGCGGGCCCGCCCGTTCCGGTCCGGGGCAGCGCTCTCCCGTAGGCTGGCGCCCATGTCGCTCTACGCCGCGTACGCCACGAACCTCGACGCCCGGCAGATGACCAGGCGCGCCCCGCACTCCCCGCTGCGCGGCACCGGCTGGCTGGACGGCTGGCGGCTGACCTTCGGCGGCGAGCAGCTGGGCTGGGAGGGCTCGCTGGCGACGGTGGTGGAGGACGAGAAGGACCAGGTCTTCGTCTCGCTCTACGACGTCTCGCCGATGGACGAGGAGGGGCTCGACCGCTGGGAGGGCGTGCAGCTCGGCATCTACCGCAAGATCCGGCTGCGGGCGCACACCCTGGACGGCGACATCCCGGTCTGGACGTACGTGCTGAACGACTACGAGGGCGGCCTGCCCGCCGCCCGCTACCTCGGGCTGATCGCGGACGCGGCGGAGAGCGCCGGCGCCCCCGACGACTACGTGCACGAGCTGCGCCGCCGCCCCTGCTGAGCCCGGCCGCGGTCCGCCGCGGCCGCGACGGTACCGCTCGGCGGCGCCACGACCGGGGTCCGCGGCCTCGTGCGATCCGACGGACCGGGGTGTCCGCAGGCCGCCTGTCCCGGTATTTCCGGATGATTCGGGTAACGATCCGGCGCGTCTTGGCGGGATGGTCTACGCGCGTAGGCGAATCTTGTCTATCCTCGGACCCGTGAACGCATCTCCTCAGTCGGTCGTCTCCGCCGACCCCTACGCCGCCGCCCGGGCCGCCGCCGACCGCCTCCGCGAGCTGACCGGCGTCGACCGCCACGACGTCGCCCTCGTCATGGGCTCCGGCTGGGTGCCGGCCGCCGACGCCCTGGGCGAGACCGTGGCCGAATTCCCGGTCACCGAACTCCCGGGCTTCCCCGCCCCCGCCGTCGCCGGGCACGCCGGCCGGATCCGCTCCGTGAAGATCGGCGAGAAGCGCGCCCTGATCTTCCTCGGCCGCAACCACTACTACGAGGGCCACGGCGTTGCCACCGTGGTGCACGGCGTCCGCACCGCCGCCGCCGCGGGCTGCGGCATCGTCGTCCTCACCAACGGCTGCGGCGGTCTGCGCGAGGGCTGGACCCCGGGCCAGCCGGTCCTGATCAGCGACCACATCAACCTCACCGCCGACTCGCCGATCGTCGGCGCCAACTTCGTCGACCTCACCGACCTCTACTCCAAGCGGCTGCGCACCCTGTGCCGCGAGGTCGACCCGACCCTCGACGAGGCCGTTTACGTGCAGTTCCGCGGCCCGCACTACGAGACCCCGGCCGAGGTCAACATGGCCCGGGTGATCGGCGGCGAGCTGGTCGGCATGTCGACCACGCTGGAGGCCATCGCCGCCCGCGAGGCCGGCACCGAGGTGCTCGGCATCTCCCTGGTGACCAACCTGGCCGCCGGCATCACCGGTGAGCCGCTCAACCACGAAGAGGTGCTGGAGGCCGGCAAGGCCAGCGCCGAGCGGATGGGCGCGCTGCTCGCGAAGGTCCTTGAGCGGATCTGAGCCCGCACTGACGCAGAATCAGTAGACCGGCGGCCGGCCGCGGCACCCCCGCGGTGCCGCGGCCACCGCCGGCCGGCCCACACCCCCGTTTGGAGCTCGCAGCATGGCGCAGGCACCCACCACCGACCTCCTCGCCCGGGCCCGTGCGTGGCTCGCCGAGGACCCCGACCCGCAGACCCGCGCGGAGCTCACCGAGTTGCTCGCCGCCGCCGAGGGCCCCGACGCCGAGTCCGGGGAGCGGATCGCCTGGTCCCGGCTGGCCGAACGCTTCGCCGGCCGCCTCCAGTTCGGCACCGCGGGCCTGCGCGGCGAACTCGGCGCCGGCCCGATGCGGATGAACCGCGCCGTGGTGATCCGCGCCGCCGCCGGCCTCGCCGCGTACGTGCGCAAGAACCCCGGACTGGGCGACCTCGTGGTGATCGGCTACGACGCCCGGCACAAGTCGTACGACTTCGCCCGGGACACCGCCGCCGCCGTGGTCGGCGCCGGCCTGCGCGCCGCCCTGCTGCCGCGGCCGCTGCCCACCCCGGTGCTCGCCTTCGCGATCCGCCACCTCGGCGCCGCGGCCGGCGTCACGGTGACGGCCAGCCACAACCCGCCGCAGGACAACGGGTACAAGGTCTACCTGGGCGACGGCTCGCAGATCGTGCCGCCCGCGGACATCGAGATCGCCGCCGAGATCGACGCGATCGGCGCCCTCGCCGACGTCCCGCTCGCCGAGGGCGGCTGGGAGGTGCTCGGCGACGACGTCGTCGAGGCCTACCTCGACCGCGCGGTCACCGTGCTGGACCCGGCCGGCGCCCGCGCGCTGGACGTGGTCTACACGCCGCTGCACGGCGTCGGCCGGGACGTCCTGCTCGCCGCCTTCAAGCAGGCCGGCTTCCCGGCGCCCACCGTGGTCGCCGAGCAGGCCGAGCCCGACCCCGACTTCCCGACCGTGGCCTTTCCCAACCCGGAGGAGCCCGGCGCGATGGACCTGTCCTTCCGGACGGCCGCCGCCGCCGGCCCGGACATCGTCATCGCCAACGACCCGGACGCCGACCGCTGCGCGGTGGCCGTCCCGGACAACGGCGGCTGGCGGATGCTCCGCGGCGACGACGTCGGCGCGCTGCTCGGCTCGGCCCTGGTAGCCAAGCGGGTCGGCGGCACCTTCGCCACCACCATCGTCTCCTCCACCCTGCTCGGCCGGATCGCCGCCGCCGCGGGCCTCGGCTACACCGAGACGCTCACCGGCTTCAAGTGGATCTCCCGCGCCGAGGGCCTGCGCTACGGCTACGAGGAGGCGCTCGGCTACTGCGTCGACCCGGAGGGCGTCCGCGACAAGGACGGCATCACCGCCGCCCTGCTGATCGCCGAGCTCGCCGCGACCCTCAAGCGGTCCGGCCGCACCCTCACCGACCTGCTGGACGACCTGGCGCTGGAGCACGGCCTGCACGCCACCGACCAGCTCTCCGCCCGGGTAGACGACCTCGCGCTGATCGCCGAGGCCATGCACCGGCTGCGCGAGCGGCCGCCGACGGTCCTGGCCGGGCTGCAGGTCACCCGGGCCGACGACCTCACGGCCGGCTCCGCCGACCTGCCGGCCACCGACGGCCTGCGCTACTACCTGGCCGGCGAGGGCGTCCGCTCCGCCCGGATCGTCGTCCGGCCCTCCGGCACGGAGCCCAAGCTCAAGTGCTACCTGGAGGTCGTCCTCCCGGTCGCCGACGCCGCCGGACTGGCCGACGCCCGCGTGCGGGCCGCCGCCCTGCTCGACGGCATCAAGCGCGACCTCGCGGCTGCCGCAGGCATCGGCGCCTGACGGCCCGGCGCCGCCCGGCGGACACCCCGCTTCGTCCGCCGGGCGGCGCCACACGGCAACGGGCCCCCGCCGACCCGAGAGGTCGGCGGGGGCCCGTGCGTCCGTACGACGCGGGCGTCAGCCCGCGACGATCAGGGTGATCAGCGCGATCAGGCCGGCCACGGTCGGCACGATCACCCACCAGCACCAGCCGACGGTCACCTCGCCCTTGGCCTCGGGCCGGCCGGCGCACCGCTCGGCCAGCTCCTGCAGGTTCCCGACGACCTGGTCGGACCAGGCCCGGGTGGGGTCGTTCTCGCCCGGCCGCAGCGGCGCCGACGGCGTGCCGTCCTTGGCCGCCCGCATCGCCCGGCGGCTCGCCGCCTTCCGCTGGCGGATCGACACCGGCACCGCCCAGACCTGGTACTTGTGCCCGCCGGCGAACAGCTCGACCGAGTACCCCGACCGCAGCCCCTCCACCTGCGACCACGGCGCGTGGACGCTGCGCAGCGGGTTGCGGACGAGCAGCCGGCGCTCGTTGGCGTACACCGCGGGGCGCAGCGTGTAGGCGATCACCGGGAAGACGAAGACCGGCGCGGCGGCGAGCGCCACCCAGGGCGTGCGGCCGGTGCCGGAGATCACGGCGTCGCCGATCAGCCAGGCGGCCACGGCGAGCAGCAGGACACCGGAGATGATGCCCGGGCCGGAGCGGTAGACGCGGTCGGCGTACTGCGGCTCCTCGGGGGCGGCGGGACCCGGGTGGGGCGTGCCGTCGGATTCGGTCATGAGGACGATTCTGCCGCATGGGACCCGTCCGCCCCAGGGACCCCGGCCGCCGGATTCCCGCGGGTCACGGCGGGCGCCACCGGACCGGGGCGGTCCGGCGGCGCGGCACGGCGTGCGTCCGCCGCACGGGGTCAGGGGGTGCGGCGGCGGAGGGTGGCCGCGCCGAGGCCGAGGGCCAGCAGTGCGCAGCCGGCGATGACCGCGAGGTCCGTGACCACCTCGCTGCCGACACCGCTGTGCACGGTGAGCCGGCCCATCGCGTCGACCGCGTACGAGAGCGGCATCACGTCGGAGGCCCAGCGCAGCACGTCCGCCATCTGCTCGCGGGGCACGAACAGGCCACAGAGCAGGAACTGCGGCAGCAGCACGGCGGGCAGGAACTGCACGGCCTGGAACTCGGTGGCGGCGAACGCGGAGACCAGCAGGCCGAGCGCCATGCCGAGCAGGCCGTCGCCGACCGCGACGGCGAACAGCAGCCAGGTCGGGCCGGCGACGTCGAGGCCGAGCAGGCCGATGGTCAGCACGGAGGCGAGCGCCGCCTGGAGGAGGGCGACCAGGCCGAAGGCGAGGGCGTAGCCGAGCAGCAGGTCCAGCTTGCCGAGCGGCATGGTGAGCAGCCGCTCCAGGGTGCCGGAGGTGCGCTCGCGCAGCATGGCGACCGAGGTGACCAGGAACATCACCAGCAGCGGGAAGACCCCGAGCAGGGCCGGTCCGATCCGGTCGAAGGTGTCCGGCTGCCCGTCGTACATGTAGCGCAGCAGGGTCAGCAGGACGCAGGGGACGACGAGCAGCATCGCGAGGGTGCGCGGGTCGTGGCGCAGCTGGGCGAGGACGCGGCGGGCGGTGGCGAGGGTGCGCCGGGTGTTCATCGGCCGGTCTCCACGGTGTCGGCGGTGCGGGGGGTGTCCTCGACCATGCGGAGGAAGGCGCTGTCGATGTCGGCCGCCCCGGTGGCGGCGAGCAGGGCGGCGGGGGTGTCGTGGGCGAGCAGCCGGCCGTCGCGCATCAGCAGCAGGCGGTCGCAGCGGGTGGCCTCGTCCATGACGTGACTGGAGACCAGCAGGGTGGCGCCCTCTTCGGCGAGGCCGCGGAAGAGCTGCCAGAGGTCCTGGCGCAGCACCGGGTCGAGGCCGACGGTGGGCTCGTCCAGGACGAGGAGCTCCGGGGCGCCGAGCAGGGCCGCGGCGAGCGAGACGCGGGCGCGCTGGCCGCCGGAGAGCCTCCCGGCGGGGTCGTTCTCGTGGCCGGTCAGGCCGACCTGGCGGATCACCCGGTCCGGGTCGCCCTTCGGTGCGCCGAGGACGGCGGCGAAGTAGGCGAGGTTCTCGGTGACGGTGAGGTCGGCGTAGACGGAGGGCGCCTGGGTGACGTAGCCGACGCGGTGGCGCAGCGCGGCGTCCCCGGCCGGGCGGCCGAGCACCTCGACGGTGCCGCCGGCGGTGCGCTGCACGCCGACGACCGACCGCAGCAGGGTGGTCTTGCCGCACCCGCTGGGGCCGAGCAGGCCGGTCACCGATCCGCGCGGGATCTCCAGGTCGAGACCGTGCAGGACGGGGCGGCCGCCGCGGACCACGGTGAGGCCGGCGGTCCGGATCGCGGGGCCGGGCCCCGCCTCAGAATTCATCATGCGATGAGTTTTGCGTTCCGCACCCCGGCCGTCAAGAGACCCGACACGGCGGCCCGGGGTGTCGCACGGCGCCCCTCGGGGTGTCGCACGGCGCCCCTCGGGGTGTCGTGCGGTGGAGCGGGGCGGCCCGGGCATGGACAACGGGCCCGCCGACCAGCAGGGTGGGCGCGTGACCGCACCGGACGCCCCCGCCCCGCCCTCCGACGACACCGCCGCCGACCCCACCGACGCCGCCCTGCCGACCGGGACCGACCGGGAGGCCCCCGACACCGTGCGGGGGCTGCCGCTGCCGCAACTGCTGCTCGACCTGATCGCCGACGGCCGCTGGCGGCACCCGGGCGACGAAGCGCTCGCGGCCGCCCTGCCCTGGTTCGCCGACCCGGTGGAGCTGCTGCCCGACGTGGCGGCGGTGCGGCGCCAGTCCGCCTCGCTCGACGACCTCTCGGGCGAGGACCTCGGCCCGCTCTTCCGGCAGGCCCGCGGCAGCACCGCCGCCGACCCGGTCGAACTGCCGTGGTTGGACGCCGAACGGGCCGTACTCATCGCGGTCGCCCGCACCGCCGGGGACGACACCGCCCTCGCCCTCGACTACCGCACCGACCCGGCCGACCCGCGGGTGGTGGGCAGCGACATCTGGACCGACCCCCGCGAATACACCTGGCGGGTCGCCGCCCCCACCTTCACCGCCTTCGCCACCGCCCTCGGCCTCCTGGAGCCGTAGAAAAGCCGCAGGAAAAGGGAACCGCCCCAGGGGCGCGGGGAACTGCGCAATTCGGATGCGGCCCACCGGCGAATCAGGGGCACCCCGGCGCCGTCACGACGCCCGCTCCCGGACTGCACAGTTCCACCCCCGGCCTTCGGCCGGGAAGTGCCCCGGCGCCCCTGAGCGGCTCCCTTCGGAGGGAAGGCCTCAGGTCTCGACGAGGTACCCCTGGACCGCGCGGGCCAGCAGCGGCAGCAGGTCCTCGCCCGGGGCGGAGGCCAGCGGTTCGACGGCGATCACGTAGCGTGCCACGGCGAGGCCGAGGATCTGCGACATCACCAGTTCGACGCGGAGTTCGGGCTGCGGCGCGTCGAGGCCGGCGGCGACCCGGGAGACCACCTCGGTGACCATGAAGCCGCGCATCAGAGCGGCGACCTCCTCGGAGGCGGCGGCCGTCCGCAGGACGGCGAGCAGCCGGTCGCGGACGGTCGGCTGTTCCCACAGGGCGAGGACGAACCGGGCGACGCGTTCGCCGACCTGCGCGCGGTCGCCGGCCAGCACCTGGTCGACGATCAGCCGCGGGTCGACGGGGAATTCCAGGGCGGCCAGGAAGAGCTTGTCCTTGCTGCCGAAGTAGTGGTGCAGCAGGGCGGCGTCGACGCCGGCGGCCCGGGCGATCGCCCGCATGCTCGCCTTCTGGTAGCCGAGGGCGGCGAACTCGGCCCGGGCGGCCTCCAGCACCGTCCGCCGGGTGTCCGCGCCGCCGGGGCGCCGGCCGGTCTTCTTGCGGGGTGCGGGCTGTTCGGCTGCGGAAGTCACCAGGGCATTCTTCCCGGCCGTCGTGGGCGTCCGGGGGCGGTGGGGCGCCACATCTCGGTCCGGCATCGAAAACAGCCCCTCCCTAGCGGATCGCTACGCGCGTAGATATGCTGGTCTGGTGACTATGTCCACTCTTGCAGCCCACGCCCCCGGCGCTGCGGGCAGCGGCCTCGCGGACGTCGCGGCGTCCGAGGCCTCGCTCCGCCGCTTCCTGCACGGCCTGCCCGGCGTCGACCAGGTCGGCCTGGAGGCTCGCGCCGCCACCCTCGGCACCCGTTCGATCAAGACCACGGCGAAGGCGTACGCCATCGACCTGGCCATCTCGATGATCGACCTGACCACGCTGGAAGGCGCGGACACGGTCGGCAAGGTGCGCTCGCTGTGCACCAAGGGCCGGAACCCCGACCCGTCCGACCCGACGGCCCCGCGGGTCGCGGCGATCTGCGTCTACCCGGACATGGTCGCCACCGCCAAGGAGGCGCTGCGCGGCACCGACATCCAGGTCGCCTCGGTCGCCACCGCCTTCCCGGCCGGCCGCGCGGCCCTGCCGGTGAAACTCGCCGACACGGTGGACGCGGTCGCCGCCGGCGCCGACGAGATCGACATGGTGATCGACCGCGGCGCCTTCCTGTCCGGGCGCTACCTGGACGTCTTCAACGAGATCACCGCGGTCAAGGAGGCCTGCCGGCGTCCCGACGGCACCTCCGCCCACCTCAAGGTGATCTTCGAGACCGGCGAGCTGCAGACGTACGACAACGTCCGCCGCGCCTCCTGGCTGGCGATGCTGGCCGGCGCGGACTTCATCAAGACGTCCACCGGCAAGGTCGCGGTGAACGCCACTCCCCCGGTGACCCTGCTGATGCTGGAGGCGGTCCGCGACTTCCGCGCCGCGACCGGCGTGCAGATCGGCGTGAAGCCGGCCGGCGGCATCAAGACCACCAAGGACGCCATGAAGTACCTGGTGATGGTCAACGAGACGCTGGGCGACGACTGGCTGAGCCCGCACTGGTTCCGCTTCGGCGCCTCCAGCCTGCTCAACGACCTGCTGATGCAGCGCCAGAAGCTGACCACCGGACGGTACTCCGGCCCTGACTACGTGACGGTGGACTGAGACAGATGGCCAAGAACACCAAGAAGACCGACGCGCCCGTGGCGCAGGCCCCCCGCGGCGGCCTCTTCACCTACGCCCCCGCCCCGGAGTCCCCGGCCGCGGCCGGCGACATCGCGACCTCCTACGGCCACTTCATCGGCGGCGAGTTCGTCGACTCCTCCGGCAGCGAGGCGCTGAAGACCGTCAACCCGGCCACCGAGCAGGTGCTGGCGGAGTTCGCGCAGGGCACCGGGGAGGACGTCGACCGCGCGGTCGCCGCCGCCCGCAAGGCCTTCGCCGACTGGTCGGCGCTGCCGGGCAGCGAGCGCGCCAAGTACCTGTTCCGGATCGCCCGGATCGTCCAGGAGCGCTCCCGCGAGCTGGCCGTGCTGGAGTCGATCGACAACGGCAAGCCGATCCGCGAGACCCGCGACTTCGACGTGCCGATGGTCGCCGCGTGGTTCTTCTACTACGCGGGCTGGGCGGACAAGCTGGACTACGCGGGCTACGGCCCCAACCCGCGGCCGGTGGGCGTCGCCGCGCAGGTCATCCCGTGGAACTTCCCGCTGATGATGCTGGCGTGGAAGATCGCCCCGGCGCTGGCCACCGGCAACACGGTCGTCCTCAAGCCGGCCGAGACCACCCCGCTGACCGCGCTGCGCTTCGCCGAGATCTGCCGCCAGGCGGGCCTGCCGAAGGGCGTCGTCAACATCGTCACGGGCGACGGCCGCACCGGCGCCGCGCTGACCGCCCACCCGGACGTGGACAAGGTCGCCTTCACCGGCTCCACCCCGGTCGGCCGCTCGATCGCCCGGCAGCTGGCCGGCACCCGCACCAAGCTCTCGCTGGAGCTCGGCGGCAAGGCCGCGAACATCGTCTTCGACGACGCGCCGATCGACCAGGCCGTCGAGGGCATCGTCAACGGCATCTTCTTCAACCAGGGCCACGTCTGCTGCGCGGGCTCCCGGCTGCTCGTCCAGGAGTCGGTCCAGGACGAGTTCCTGGAGGCGCTCAAGCGCCGGATGTCGACCCTGCGGGTCGGCGACCCGCTGGACAAGAACACCGACATCGGCGCCATCAACTCCTCGGCGCAGCTGTCCCGGATCACCGAGCTGACCGACGCCGGCGAGGCCGAGGGCGCCGAGCGCTGGTCGCCCTCCTGCGACCTGCCGGGCACCGGCTACTGGTTCCGCCCGACCCTGTTCACCGGCGTCTCGCAGGCCCACCGGATCGCCCGCGAGGAGATCTTCGGCCCGGTGCTGTCGGTGCTGACCTTCCGCACCCCCGCCGAGGCGGTCGAGAAGGCCAACAACACCCCGTACGGCCTCTCCGCCGGCATCTGGACGGAGAAGGGCTCGCGCATCCTGTGGACGGCGAGCCGGCTCAAGGCCGGTGTGGTCTGGGCCAACACCTTCAACAAGTTCGACCCGGCCTCGCCGTTCGGCGGCTACAAGGAGTCGGGTTACGGCCGCGAGGGTGGCCGGCACGGTCTGGAGCCCTACCTGAATGTCGAGGCCCGAGATGTCTGACACGACCCTGCGTCTTGACGTCCTCAAGACCTACAAGCTGTACGTCGGCGGGAAGTTCCCGCGGTCCGAGAGCGGGCGGGTGTACGAGGTGACCGACTCCAAGGGCCAGTGGCTCGGCAACGCCCCGCTCGGCACCCGCAAGGACACCCGGGACGCCGTCGTGGCCGCGCGCGCCGCGGTCAAGGGCTGGTCCGGCACCACCGCGTACAACCGCGGCCAGGTGCTGTACCGGGTCGCCGAGATGCTGCAGGGCCGCCGCGAGCAGTTCGCCGCCGAGGTCGCCGCCGCCGAGGGCCTGGGCGTCAAGAAGGCCGCCGCGCTGGTGGACGCCGCGATCGACCGCTGGGTCTGGTACGCGGGCTGGACGGACAAGGTCGCCCAGGTCGCCGGCAACGCCAACCCGGTCGCCGGCCCGTACTTCAACCTGTCGACGCCCGAACCGACCGGTGTGGTCGGCGTGCTGGCGCCGCAGGCCGGCCACGGCTTCTCCTTCCTCGGCCTGGTGTCGGTGATCGCCCCGGTGATCGCCACCGGCAACACCGCCGTGGTCGCCGCCGCCGCCGAGGCGCCGCTGCCGGCGCTGTCGCTGGGCGAGGTGCTCGCCACCTCCGACCTGCCCGGCGGTGTGGTCAACGTGCTGTCCGGCCGCACGGCCGACATCGCCCCCACGCTGGCGTCCCACCAGGACGTCAACGGTCTCGACCTGACCGGCGCGGTGCACCAGGACGGTCCGGGCTCGCCCGCCGCCCTGGAGGCCGCCGCCGCCGAGACCCTCAAGCGCGTCCTGCGGCCGGCCGCCGACCCGGCCGCCGCGGACTGGACCCGGCAGCCGGGCACCAAGCGGCTGACCTCCTTCCTGGAGACCAAGACGGTCTGGCACCCGATGGGCATCTGACCACCGGGCCGCGACGAAAGTGGGATCCGCACCCTCCCGACCGGGGGTGCGGGTCCCACTTTCGTCGTTGCGGGTTCCGGCCGGTCGGCGGGCAACTGGCCGACCCCTGCGCGAGTCCAACCGGGCAGGAACGACCGGAAGGACGAAACGATGTGGGAGTTGGCCGCCGACCTGGCGGTTCTGTTCGGGGACGGGCCGCTGCGGGCGCTGCGCGCACGGCGGGCGCGCCGGCGGCTGATGGCCGGCCTGCCGACCCGCATTCCGTGCTCGGTCCGCTCGGAGCGCCCGGGCTGGCCGGCCGCGTTCGAGAACGGGAGCCTGCTGTTCACCCCGGGCCGGCCCACCGCCGCCTTCGGCTCCCGCCGGCACCCGTGGCTGGAGTTCGGGCTCGGCGGTGAGCACCGCGACCCGGAGCCGGAGGACTGGTTCGACCAGGACCGGGCGGCCACCGGCTACCTGCCGCCGGACGGCGGCGCGGCGGTGTTCGTCCAGGTGCACAGCCGCTACCTGGTGACCACCCGGCTCGCCCTCGGCGGCCCGGTGGACGGGTCGGTCTGACGGCGCACTCCCATGGAGGTCCGTGTGAGATTGGCCCGGGGGCGTCCCGACGGTACCGGTGAACGCCGGTGATGCGTCAGACTGGTGTCCCGTGAGTGACACCCCGCTGAACCCGGCGCCGATCCAGCGCGCCCGCGTCATCCTGCTGTCGGGACCCTCCGGATCGGGGAAGTCCTCCCTCGCCGAGCGCACCGGCCTGCCCGTGCTCCAGCTCGACGACTTCTACAAGGACGGCGACGACCCGACGCTGCCGCAGCTGCCGGACGACGGCGGCACGGACTGGGACTCGCCCGCCTCCTGGCACGCCGAACAGGCGATGGCGGTGATCCGGGCGCTGGTCGAGGACGGGCGTGCGGACGTCCCGGTGTACTCGATCCCGGACAACGGCCGGGTGGGGGTCCGCCCGTTCGACCTCGGCGGCGCGGCCGCGTTCGTCGCGGAGGGCATCTTCGCCGCCGAGCTGGTCGGCCGCTGCGAGGCCGAGGGGCTGCTCGGCGACGCGCTGTGCCTGCGCAACCGCCCGTCCACCACGGCCTGGCGGCGCTTCCGCCGGGACGTCCGCGAGGGCCGCAAGTCGGTGCCCTACCTGCTGCGGCGCGGCTGGCGGCTGATGCGTGCCGAGCGCGGCATCGTGTCCCGCCAGACCGCCCTCGGCGCGCACGCCTGCGCCGGCCCGGAGGCCGAGCGGCGGGTCCGTGCGGTGGCGGACGTCCGGCCGGTCCGCGTCGCGGCCTGAGCACGGCCCGGACGGCCCTGCACGGTCCCGGGGGCGCCCCCGGGGCGGTGTCGCACGGCGTTGCACGACGAACGCACAGGAGCCCGGTGCCTCTCCCCGGCACCGGGCTCCTGCTGTTGCGGGGCTGCGGGCTTCCCCCGTCGGCGGCCACTCCCCCGAGTAGGCCCTCCGCGCTTCCGCGACCCCTTCACCCGTCCCCCGACGGGAGTCCTGTGGTGTGCGGTCAGGCGACCAGCTCGCCGAAGGCGTGCACGGTGTCGCCCGTCCGGTTGAGCTGCTCGTCGTCGCGCAGCCGGCGCAGCGCACGCCAGATGCTGCTCTTGACGGTGCCGACGCTGATGCCGAGGATGTCGGCGATCTCCGGGTCGGTGCGGCCCTCGTAGTAGCGGAGCACCAGCATGGTCCGCTGGTTCTCCGGCAGCTTGGCCAGCGCCTGCCAGAGCACGGTGCGCAGCTCGGTGCCGCCCATCGCGTCGGTGTCGCCGGCCGTCTCCGGCAGCTCCTCGGTCGGGTACTCGTTGACCTTGCGGCGCCGCCAGGCGGAGATGTGCAGGTTGGTCATGGTGCGGCGGAGGTAGCCCCCGACCGCGGCCTTGTCGGTGATCCGGTCCCAGGCGCGGTAGGTGCTGAAGAGCGCGCTCTGCAGCAGGTCCTCGGCCTCGTAGCGGTCACCGGTGAGGTGGTACGCGGTGGCGTACAGGGAGGCGCGGCGCTCGCGCACGTATGCGGTGAACTCCGCGATGCGGTCCGCCGCCTCGGGCGAGCACTCCCCCTGCGCGCCTCCCTGTCGGCCGTCCTCGGCACCGGCCGCCGCGGGGGTGAGCCGCAGCAGCGTGGTGCCTGCGGCCTGGCGGGCGTCCGGCTCCCCCGAGCCGGCGCCGCGCAGGCCTTCCCCCGTCGGGATGGCCCGACCCTGACCCACCGGGAGGATCCCCCGGAGCGTCATGGTCGAGCTGCTGTCGGCCGCGTTCCCCCGGTGGCCGATCCCGTACAGCTCCCCCCCGTGCCCGCCGCCGTTGGGGCGGTGGGCTCCGGTGCGGTGTGCGCACCCCCGTACGATCACGGCACCGGAAGTCTCGTCGGTCCGCACCTCGTACCTGGTCCGCGGGTTCGCGGTCGAACGCGCTGCGCGGACGGCCGCGTTGCGGGTCAGAAGCGTTGCGTTCATCGTGCGCCCCCATGGTCGGTACGTGCGGTTCCCCGTCGCCGTTCCTCCCGGTTCTCACCCGGTCGTTCCCGGCGACAAGGAAAATCCTGCCCGCCCGTCGTCATGGCGGTGTCCGCCGACTGTCACAGGGCTGTCACAGCGCCCGGGGCGTCCGGGCACACTGCTGTCACACCCGCCCGGACGCCCGAACCGGCGCCTCCGGTTCCCGCGACCGTTCAGCAACCACCCGGGTGGGTGATCTGTGGCCGCGGGTGGGCCAGAATGAGCCCGTGCCTTTCCTGCTTCTGATCGAGGACGACGACGCCATCCGGACCGGTCTCGAACTCGCCCTCACCCGCCAGGGCCACCGCGTGGCCACCGCCGCCTCGGGCGAGGACGGCCTGAAGCTGTTCAAGGAGCAACGTCCGGACCTCATCGTCCTGGACGTCATGCTGCCCGGCATCGACGGCTTCGAGGTGTGCCGTCGCATCCGCCGGACCGACCAGCTGCCGATCATCCTGCTCACCGCGCGCTCCGACGACATCGACGTGGTGGTGGGCCTGGAGTCCGGCGCCGACGACTACGTCGTCAAGCCGGTCCAGCCGCGCGTCCTGGACGCCCGGATCCGGGCCGTGCTGCGCCGGGGCGAACGCGAGTCCTCGGACTCCTCCACCTACGGCAGCCTGGTCATCGACCGCTCGGCGATGACCGTCACCAAGGACGGCCAGGACCTGCAGCTCACCCCGACCGAGCTGCGGCTGCTGCTGGAGCTGAGCCGCCGGCCCGGCCAGGCGCTGTCCCGGCAGCAGCTGCTGCGGCTGGTGTGGGAGCACGACTACCTGGGCGACTCCCGGCTGGTGGACGCCTGCGTGCAGCGGCTACGGGCCAAGGTCGAGGACGTGCCGTCCGCACCGACGCTGATCCGCACCGTGCGCGGGGTCGGCTACCGGCTCGACCCGCCGCTGCAGTGACTCCCGTCCGCCGCCCGGCCGACCGCCTGTTCCCGTTCCCGTCTGTGAGACCTGTTGACTGACCCCCAGACCCCGCCGCGCCGCCGCCGTCCCTGGCGGCGGCTGCGCTCGCTCCGGGTCCGCCTGATCGCCGTGTTCGCCGCGGTCGCGCTGATCACCGCGGTGTCGGCGTCCGGCATCGCGTACTGGCTGAACCGCGACGCCGTCCTCAAGCGCGCCCAGGACACCGCGCTGAACGACTTCCGGGTGTCCCTGACCCGGAACGTCTCCGACCTGCCGCTGGAGTCCACCTGCCCGGAACTCGCCTACCTGGCGCAGCAGGTGGCCTCGTCGGGGCTCAACTACGACGTGGTGGTGACCGATCCGGCGCAGCCGGGGTGCGCGGTCTCCACCGACCCGTCACGGTTCGCCCTGCAGGACGTGCCGCAGGCGCTGCAGCGGGCGGTGGCCGCCCAGCGGGAGGTCGGCGCGGGCAACCAGTACCCGTACCACCTGTACTGGCAGCGGGTGAACCTGGGCAACCGGCCGTTCCTGGTCGGCGGGACGAAGGTGGTGCCCTCCGGCCCGACGGCGTACATGTTCAAGTCGCTGGAGGACGAGCGGGCCGATCTCAACACGCTGGGCTGGTCGCTGGCGATCGCCACGCTGCTGGCGCTGATCGGCTCGGCGCTGCTGGCGCAGGCCGCCTCCTCGACCGTGCTGCGGCCGGTGCGCCGGCTCGGCGAGGCCGCCCGGCGGCTCGGCGAGGGCAAGCTGGACACCCGGCTGGAGGTCGAGGGCGGCGACGAACTCGCGGACCTCGCCCGGACGTTCAACCGCACCGCGGAGTCGCTGTCGCACCAGGTCGAGGAGTTGAGCGCCCGCGAGGCGCAGAGCCGCCGCTTCGTGGCCGACATGTCGCACGAACTGCGCACCCCGCTCACCGCGATGACCGCCGTCACCGACATCCTGGAGGACGAGGCGGACTCGCTGGACCCGATGATCGAGCCCGCGGTGCGCCTGGTGGTCAGCGAGACCCGGCGGCTGTCCGACCTGGTGGAGAACCTCATGGAGGTGACCCGCTTCGACGCCGGCACCGCCAAGCTGGTCGCCGACGAGGTGGACATAGCCGACCTGATCATGTCCTGCATCGACGGCCGGGCCTGGTACGACGCCGTCGAGGTGGACGCGCCGCGCGGCATCCGGCTGATGGCCGACCCGCGCCGGCTGGACGTCGTCTTCGCGAACCTGATCGGCAACGCCCTCAAGCACGGCGGCTCTCCCGTCCGGGTCGTCGTCCGGCAGGAGGGCGACCGGGTGGTCGTCGAGGTCCGCGACAGCGGGCCGGGCATCCCCGAGGAGGTGCTGCCGCACGTCTTCGACCGCTTCTACAAGGCCGACAAGGGGCGGGCCCGCTCCGAGGGCAGCGGCCTCGGGCTGTCCATCGCGATGGCCAATGCACAGATCCACGGCGGCACCATCACGGCCGCCAACGGGGAGAGCGGCGCGGTCTTCACCCTGACCCTGCCGCACACCCCACCCAGCCAGGAGGACGCACAGTGAACGCGGTACGGAGGGCGGCGGCACTGGTCCTGCTGGCCGGAGCCGCGGCCGGCTGCGGCATCCGGCCGACGGCGGTCCCGGTGGACGCCGGGGCGCCCGCCAGCCGCACGGCCTGCCCGAGCCCCGTGCAGGTGCCGCGGGCGGCCACGCCGACGGCGGCCTCGCCGGCCCCGACCGGCGCGCCGTCCGTCGCGGCGAAGAGCCCGGCGCCGCTGTTCAGCGTCACGCCGACGCCGAGCGCTTCGGCCTCGCACTGCCCCTGAGCCGCCCGGGCCGGGGCGGTGGAACCGTCCGCGGCCGAGACCGCGTCCACCCGGTTGTGCACCGACATGGCACCACCACCCGCACCGGCGCAGCGGCCGGGGACGACCCGATCGAGGACACCGGGCCGACCGGTCGGACCCAGCCGCCGGAGGCCTGCCGCACGCTGCGGACGACCGCACGGCTCCTGCTGGCCGGCTATGCGGTGCTGCTCGCCTGGCTGGTGCTGACGCCCAACGCGGTGAACTGGACCTACCCGGCCAACCTGACCCCGCTGGCCTCCGTCGACCGGGCGCTCGCGCTCGGCGGCTACGCCGGGGCCCGGCAGCTCGCGGCCGGCATCCTGCCGCTCGCCCCGTTCGGGGTGCTGCTGCCGATCGCGGTCGGCCGGCTGCGCACGCCCGTGCTGCCGTCCTTCCTGCGCACCGTCGGCGGAGCCGCCCTGCTGGCGACCGGGCTGGAGATCCTGAAGAGCTGGACCCCGGGCCACGTGCTGAACGTCGACGACATCATCCTCGGCACGGCCGGTGCGGCCGCCTGCCACCTGCTGCTGGTGCCGGCCGCCCGCGCCCTGCTCCGGCTGCGGGCCCGCCGCCGGCGCCGCGCCGCCCTCCCGGCCGCGCAGCCGCACCACCGCACCTACGAACTCGCCTCCCCGGCCGCCCCGCTGGGCCGCCTCACCACCCCGGGCAGCCCCACCGTCCGGTGACACCCGCGCGGCACGGCCGGCGGGCGCGTCCCGGCGGCGGCGCACGGCCTGTCCGGACGGACCCGGCTCCTGCCCCGGCCCGGTGAGACCGTTCCCGCACCGCGGCCCTGCCGCCGGCGGCGCCCACGCGGCCGCCCGCGACCCGGCGCCACGCCTTGGTTCCCGAACCCGCACGAGCCGCCCCCGCGAACCCGCACGAGCCGCCCCCGCGGGCCCGCGCGAGCGAACCCGGCTTCCGCCGCGGCCCGGCAACGCCGCTTCCCCACCGCGAACCTGCCGCCGGCGCCGCCCACGCGGCCGCCCGCGACCGGGCCCGGACGAGCCTCTCCCACGGGCCCGTCGGCACCCCGGCCGGCCGTGCGTCTCGGGGGCGGCCCTGAGGGGGACCCTGAGAGCGGCGTCCGCCGCCCCGGTGAGAGGTCAGGGGCGTGGATCACTATCGGGGCTGACGTTTCCAACGGCCCGGCCGAGCAGGATGGACCCATGCCCGCCGGACGGACCGGACCGGGCCCGCGACCCGGGAGCCACCCCATGAGCACGCTCGCCCGCCCCCGCCACAACCGCGTCATCGCCGGCGTCTGCGCCGGGCTGGCCAAGCGCTTCGGCCTCGCCCCGTGGACCGTGCGGATCATCTTCCTGCTGTCCTGCCTGCTGCCCGGCCCGCAGTTCCTGATCTACCTGGCGCTCTGGCTGCTGCTCCCGCAGGAGCCGTGAGGCACGGCGAAGGGCCGCCCCCGCACCGCGGGGGCGGCCCTTCGCCGTTTCCGTGCCGTGCCGGCCGACCGGCTGCGGCCGGTGTCAGCCGCCGATGCCGGGCAGGGCGCCGCCGGGGCCCGCGCCGAGGCCGCCGACCGTGCCGAGCACGCCGCCGACCGGGGTCTTCTCCAGGCCCTGGGCGCCCGGGACGGGCGGCAGCGCGCGGTCCGCGGCGGCGTCGGCGGCCGGCGCCTCCGCGGCGGGGGTCAGCTTGCCGCCGACCTCGGGGTTGAGGGTGCCGACGGCCTGGGTGACCTCGCTGCCGCCGGGCACCTTCTGAACGGCACCGGGCACCGCGCCGGTCAGACCGGGGTTGGTCAGCGCGCTGGTCGGGAGACCGAGCCCGCCGGGGGCGGCCGCGGAGGCGGTGCCTGCGGCCACGGCGGCGATCGCGACGCCCAGAGCGGCGGTGCCTGCGGCCTTCAGAGTTGCCTGCTTCATGCGTTGGTCCTCGGTTCTCGTCGGTGCCCGTGGTACGGCCGTTCCGGGGAGCGCCCGTCGTCACACCGGGTCAACAGTGACTGGCACACCGTAGTGAGAACATCGAATGCGGATCAACGGAGCGTCACCCACAGGACTGATTAGTCAGACAACCGGTCGGGGCGGGGCCCCGGCGACGGCCCCGCCCCGACCGGAGATCCGGACGCGTCCGGCCCTCCGGCTCAGGCGCCGGCGAACAGCCACTCCGCCTTGAGCTCGGCGTAGCCCGGCTTGATCACGTCGTTGATCATGGCGAGGCGCTCGTCGAAGGGCAGGAAGGCCGACTTCATGGCGTTGACGGTGAACCACTCCATGTCGCCCAGGGTGTAGCCGAAGGCGTCGACGAGGTGCTCGAACTCGCGGCTCATGCTGGTGCCGCTCATCAGCCGGTTGTCGGTGTTGACGGTGACGCGGAACTTCAGCCGGCTGAGCAGGCCGATCGGGTGCTCGGCGTAGGAGTCGGCGGCACCGGTCTGCAGGTTGGAGGTGGGGCACATCTCCAGCGGGACGCGCTTGTCGCGGACGTACGCGGCGAGCCGGCCGAGCTGCACCGCGCCGTCCTCGCCGACGGTGATGTCGTCGACGATCCGGACGCCGTGGCCGAGCCGGTCGGCGCCGCAGCACTGCAGGGCCTCCCAGATCGACGGCAGGCCGAAGGCCTCGCCCGCGTGGATGGTGAAGTGGTTGTTCTCGCCCTTGAGGTAGTCGAAGGCGGCCTGGTGCCGGGTGGGCGGGTGGCCCGCCTCGGCGCCGGCGATGTCGAAGCCGACCACGCCCTGGTCGCGGTAGCGGTTGGCGAGCTCGGCGATCTCGGTGGAGCGGGCGGCGTGGCGCATCGCGGTCAGCAGGGTGCCGACCCGGATGCGGTGGCCGGCGGCGCGGGCGTTGGCCTCGCCGAGCCGGAAGCCCTCGTTGACGGCCTCGACGACCTGGTCGAGGGTGAGCCCGGCCTCCAGGTGCTGCTCGGGGGCGTACCGGACCTCGGCGTAGACGACGCCGTCGGCGGCGAGGTCCTCGGCGCAGTCGGCGGCGACCTTGATCAGCGCCTCGCGGGTCTGCATGACGGCGCAGGTGTGGGCGAAGGTCTCCAGGTAGCGGACCAGCGAGCCGGAGTCGGCGGCCTCGCGGAACCACTCGCCGAGCTTGACCGGGTCGGTGGTGGGGAGCCCCTCGTAGCCGCACGCGGCGGCGAGCTCGACGACCGTCTCGGGGCGCAGGCCGCCGTCCAGGTGGTCGTGCAGGAGCACCTTGGGAGCACGGGCGATCTGTTCGGCGGTGGGAATGCGGGGGCCAGTGGTGCCCGCGGTGGCAGGGATCTGCTTCTCCATTGCGGGAGTGTAGCTCCTACGCGCGTAGATTCCTACTCGGATCGCCGGGCGTGTCGCCATGTCGGAATTTTCCGACGCTTGACGCGTCGGAAAAACCCGACGTATCTTCGGGGCATGGCAACCGACGTCTTCGGCGCGCTCGCCAACCCCGTGCGGCGCGCCCTGCTCGCGGCCCTGCTGGACGGCCCGCGCCCGGTCAACGACCTGGCGGGCCTCTTCGACCTCAGTCGGCCGGCGGTCTCCGAACACCTCCAGCTGCTGCGGCAGGCCGGGCTCGTCCGCGAGGAGCCCCGCGGCCGGCAGCGCTGGTACCACCTCGACGCGGGCCCCCTCGCCGAGGTCGGGGACTGGCTGCATCCGTTCGAACACTACTGGCGCGACCGGCTGCGCGCCCTCAGCGACCTGCTCGACGAGGAGAGACCGTGACCGACTCCGACACGATCCACTGCGACCGCTTCCTGCCGCACCCGCCCGCCGCCGTCTGGCGCGCCCTCACCGACCCCGAACTGCACGCCCGTTGGTGGGCGGCCGGCGACGTGCGGCCGGTCGTCGGGCACCGCTTCAGCCTGGACATGGGCCCCTGGGGCAGCCAGCCGTGCGAGGTGACGGCCGTCGAGGAGGAGCGGCTGCTGCGCTACACCTTCGCCGAGGGCAGCCTCGACACCACCGTCACCTGGCGGCTCGTCCCCGAGGGCCGCGGCACCCGGCTCTTCCTCGAACACGCCGGCTTCGACCTCGACTCCCCTATGGGCCGCACCGCCCTCGACGGCATGGGCAAGGGCTGGCCGGGCGTCCTCGCCCGCCTCGACACGGTCCTCGCCTGACGTACGGGATCAGCCCCTTCATGGGCGCCCTCCTCGAAGGGGCACTCCTCAGTGCCGCCCCAGCAGCGCGCCCCTGCGCGACAGCACGAAGTCGCGGAAGGCCGCCGCCGGCGGAGTGAGCGGCCGCCCCGACACCCAGGCCAGCCCGATCGCCCGGCGGGTCCGCGGTGCCGTCACCTCCAGTTCCACCACGCCCGGCCGGGGCACCAGCGCCGGCGGCAGCAGTGCCACGCCCAGCCCGGCCGCGACCAGCCCGCGCAGCGTCTCCGCCTCCTCGCCCTCGAAGGCGATCCGCGGTGCGAAGCCGGCCTCCGCGCAGAAGCCGTCGGTGATCACGCGCAGCCCGTACCCCTCCTCCACCGCGACGAACGGTTCCTCGGCGACCTCGGCGAGCCGGATCCGGCGCCGGCCGGCGAGCCGGTGGTCGGCCGGGACGGCCAGCGGCAGCCGCTGCTCGTCCAGGTGCCGGGCGGTGAGGTCGGGGGCGTCCGGCAGCGGCGAGACCAGGCACAGGTCGAGTTCGCCGGCCCGCAGCCGTTCCAGCATCGCCGCCACGTAGTCCTGGACCAGTTGGAAGCGGACCCGTGGGTGGGAGGCGCGGAAGTCCCGCAGCAGCGCGGGCACCGCCTCCGTCCCCATGGTGTGGAGGAAGCCGAACGCCACCCGGCCCGCCGCGGGGTCGGCCTCGGCCCGGGCCGCCTCGGCGCCGCGTTCCAGTTCGGCGAGCGCCCGCTCGACGGAGGTGAGCAGCAGACGGCCCGCCCGGGTCAGCCGTACCGTCCGGCCCTGACGGGCCAGCAGGTCCACGCCGAGTTCGGCCTCCAGCCGGGCCACCGACCGGGAGAGCGTCGGCTGCGGCATCCCGAGCGACTGCGCGGCCTGGGTGACGTGCTCCAGCCGTGCGACCGCGGCGAACTGCGCCAGCTGGGGTGTGAGGCGGACCACGGCCGACTCCGGATCGAGCTCGGCCAGGCGCAGCGGCGGTGAGCTGCTGTCATGCGTCATGGCATGGATTCTCCACGATTCATGTATTGGACGCATCAGCCGTGCGGGGCCTACGTTCGAGCCATGTCGCCCGCCAGTACCGGGGCATCCGCAGCCACGCTGCCGGGTGCCCTCACACCGTCGTCCCCTTCCGCCGCCGATGCCGCCTCCGCAGCGGCCGCCGACCGCCGCCTCCGGCCGGGGGACCGCGCCTTCCGGCGCGCCAACCTGGCCCTGTTCGCCGCGGGTGTGGCCACCTTCGTCCTGCTGTACTCCACGCAGGGCCTGCTGCCGATCCTCTCCGCCGACCTCGACCTGACTCCCGGTCAGGCCAGCTGGACGGCGTCCGCCGCCACCCTGGGACTGGCCCTCGCGCTGCTGCCCGCCAGTGCGCTGTCCGACCGGTTCGGGCGCACCGCGGTGATGTCGGTCTCGATCGCCTCCGCCGCCGTGCTGGCGCTGGCGCTGCCGTTCGCCCCGGACCTCACCACCCTGGTGGTGCTGCGGGTCCTCCAGGGCGCGGCGCTCGCCGGGCTGCCCGCCACGGCGATGGCCTACCTCGCGGAGGAGGTCCACCCGACCGCGCTGGCCTCGGCGATGGGGCTGTACGTGGCCGGCAACTCGATCGGCGGGATGAGCGGACGGCTGGTCTCCGGCTGGGCCGCGGCCGCCTGGGGCTGGCGCTGGGGCCTTGCCGTCTCGGCCCTGCTGGCGCTGCTGTCGGTGCTCGCCTTCCGTGCGCTGATCCCGGCGGCCCGCCACTTCACCCCGGCCCGGGTGGACGCCCGCGCGCTCGCCCGCACCGTCGGCGGGCACCTGCGCAACCCGCTGCTGCTGCGGCTGTACGCCCTGGGGCTGCTCTTCATGGCGGTGTTCGGCGCCGTCTACAACACCGTCGGGTACCGGCTGGTCGCCGCGCCGTTCGACCTGCCGCAGTCGGTGGCCGCCTCGATCTTCGTGGTCTACCTGGTCGGCACGGTCTCCTCGGCCTCCGCCGGGAAGCTGGTCGGCCGGCTGGGCCGCCGCGGCACCCTCTACACGGCGATCGGCCTCACCACCGCGGGCCTGCTGCTCTCGCTCTCCGGCTCGCTGGTGGCCGCCCTGGCCGGGCTCGTGCTGATCACGGCCGGGTTCTTCGCCGGTCACGCCACCGCCTCCTCGGCGGTCGGCCGCACCGCCACCGAGGGCCGCGCCCAGGCCTCGGCGCTCTACCTGATCGCCTACTACCTCGGGAACAGCCTCGGCGGCACGATCGGCGCCGACGCCTACCACGCCACCGGCTGGTCCGGCGCCGCGGCCGTGGGCCTGTGCGCGATGACCCTGGCGGCCGGCATCACCCTCTACGCCACCCGTCGCGCGGTCGTCGAACGCCGCACCCTCGCCACGGCCCGCTGACGAAGAGGAGCGAAGCTAAACTCCGGGCATGAGCATCGACCCGGCTGTATACGCCCGGCTGCGCGAGATCGCGGCTCGGCTGCCGAAGGTCCCGGGGATAGGGAAGGTCGAGATCGCGAACGGCGAGATCGTCATGATGATGTCGCCCGTGAAGCGTCACGAACTGGCCGTGCACCGGATCGCCCGCCAGCTCAATGCCCAGCTCCCCGACACCCACCCCGGCTTCGTCGCCCACCCCGGCGCCGACCTGGAGGATGTGGGCCTCGGCCGGCTGCGCTGCCCGGATCTCATGGTCTTCCCCGAAGCCACCCTGGAAGGGGAACAGCCCGCCGTACTGCCCCACGAGGTGCTGCTCGTGGTCGAGATCGTCTCCGAGTCCAACCCGGAGAACGACTACGAGGCCAAGGTCCGCGACTACGCGGCCATGGGCATCCCGCTCTACCTGTTGGTCGACCCCCGCAAGGGCACCGGCATCGTGCACGACGAGCCCGGATACGCCTCGCGGACGCACTTCGTGTTCGGCGACACGGTGAGCGTCGGCCCCTGGCGGGTCGACACCTCGGGGCTGCTGACGTACGCCTGACGGGCAGGCGGGCGCCGGCAGCCCCGGAGGTGAGGTGCGTCAGGCGATGCGGTCGAGGACGATCGGGTTCGGGGTGAAGGCGGTGCCCTCGGGGGCGACCGTGACGCCGTCCTTGAGGGCCTCGATCGCGTAGTCGAAGCGCTCGGGGGTGTCGGTGTGCAGGGTCAGCAGCGGCTGGCCGGCCACCACGGTGTCACCGGGCTTGGCGTGCATCTCGACGCCGGCGCCGGCCTGCACCGGGTCCTCCTTGCGGGCGCGGCCGGCGCCCAGGCGCCAGGCGCAGACGCCGACGGCGTAGGCGTCGAGGGCGGTGAGCACGCCGGAGGCCGGGGCCGTGATCACGTGCTGCTCGCGGGCGACCGGCAGCGGGGCGTCGACGTCGCCGCCCTGGGCGGCGATCATGCGGCGCCAGTGGTCCATCGCGGAGCCGTCCCGCAGCGCGTCGGCCGGGTCCTTGCCGTGCACGCCGGCCGCGTCGAGCATCTCGCGGGCGAGCGCCAGGGTGAGCTCGACGACGTCGGCGGGGCCGCCGCCGGCCAGCACCTCGACGGACTCGCGGACCTCCAGCGCGTTGCCGGCGGTGAGGCCGAGCGGGGTGGACATGTCGGTGAGCAGGGCGACGGTGTTGACGCCGGCCGCCTTGCCGAGGCCGACCATGGTGCGGGCGAGCTCCTGGGCGTCGGCGAGGTTCTTCATGAAGGCGCCGGAGCCGACCTTGACGTCGAGGACGAGCGCCCCTGTGCCCTCGGCGATCTTCTTCGACATGATCGAGGAGGCGATCAGCGGGATCGCCTCGACGGTGCCGGTGACGTCGCGCAGCGCGTAGAGCTTCTTGTCGGCGGGGGCGAGGCCGTCGCCGGCGGCGCAGATGACGGCGCCGGTGTCGTTGAGGACCTGGAGCATCTCCTCGTTGGAGAGCAGGGCGCGCCAGCCGGGGATCGACTCCAGCTTGTCGAGGGTGCCGCCGGTGTGGCCGAGGCCGCGGCCGGAGAGCTGCGGGACGGCGGCGCCGCAGGCGGCGACCAGCGGGGCGAGCGGCAGGGTGATCTTGTCGCCGACGCCGCCGGTGGAGTGCTTGTCGGAGGTGGGCACGCCGAGCGAGGAGAAGTCCATCCGGACGCCGGAGCGGATCATCGCGTCCGTCCAGCGGCTGATCTCGCGGAGGTTCATGCCGTTCAGCAGGATGGCCATGGCCAGGGCCGACATCTGCTCGTCGGCGACCTCGCCGCGGGTGTAGGCGTCGATGACCCAGTCGATCTGGCCGTCGGTCAGCTCTCCGCGGTCGCGCTTGGTCCTGATGACGGAGGGGGCGTCCATGGGGTCTCCAAGAGGTGCAGGGTGCTCAGGTGCAGGAATGCGAAGAGTGCCGCGGCGGGCCCCGAACGGGCCCCTCCGCGACACTCTACGCGCGTAACAACGGGAGGTGCTAGAGCCGCTCCGGCCCGAAGGCGTCCGGCAGGACCTCGTCCATGGTCTTCACCCCGGACGGCAGGTCCACCAGCAGCTCGGGGCCGCCGTGCTCGTACAGCAGCTGCCGGCAGCGGCCGCACGGCATCAAGAGGCTGCCGGCCCCGTCCACGCAGGTGAAGGCCGTCAGCCGGCCGCCGCCACTGGCGTGCAGCGCGGAGACCAGGCCGCACTCGGCGCACAGGCCGAGTCCGTACGAGGCGTTCTCCACGTTGCAGCCGGTGACGATCCGACCGTCGTCGACCAGGGCCGCCGCCCCGACCGGGAACTTGCTGTAGGGGGCGTACGCGTGCGCCATGGCGCCGCGCGCCGCCTCCCGCAGCGTCTCCCAGTCGGGCGCGGGTGCGGTCGTCACTTGGCTTCGCCCTTGCGGTAGATCTGACCGTCGGCCTTCGGCGGACGCAGGCGCTGCGAGGCCAGCGCGAGCACGACCAGCGTGATCACGTACGGGGTGGCCACGATCAGCGGGCGCTCCACCGAGTCGGTCAGCGCGAACCAGAGGCCGAGGCCGCCGGCGACCACCAGGCTGATCACCGCGGTGGTGTACTTGCGGCGGTAGCCGTGCCACATCGCGAGCAGGCCCATGGCCAGCGCGATCACCAGCAGCAGCACGTGGACGTTGTCCGCGTCGCGCAGCTGGAGGCTGTCGGTGAAGCCGAACAGGCCCGAGCCGATGGCGAGGCCGCCCGGCATCCAGTTGCCGAAGATCATCGCGGCGAGGCCGATGAAGCCCCGGCCCTGGGTCTGGCCGTCCTTGTAGAAGTGCGCCGCGACCAGCGACAGGTACGCACCGGCGAGGCCGGCGAACGCGCCCGAGGCGACGACCGCGAAGTACTTGTACTTGTAGACGTTGACGCCCAGCGTCTCGGCGGCGGTCGGGTTCTCGCCGCAGGAGCGCAGGCGCAGGCCGAAGACGGTGCGCCAGAGCAGGAAGTAGCTGGCGACGATCAGCGCGGCGGCGATCACGATGACCACCGACAGGTCGGTGACCACGCCGCCGACGATGCCCGCCACGTCCGAGACCAGGAACCAGTGGTGCTTCTCGACGTCGGCCAGCCAGTCCGACAGCCCGGGGATCGTGATGTTCGGCAGCGAGTCGGCCGGCGGCGACTGGTTGGCGCCCGCGCCGTTGGCCACGTAGTCCCGGTAGTAGATCCGGTTCACGTAGGCGCAGATGCCCGGGATCAGCAGGTTGATGCCGACGCCGGAGACGATGTGGTCGACGCCGAAGGTGACGGTGACCAGCGCGTGCAGCAGGCCGCCGAGCGCGCCGCCGGCCATGCCGGCGAGCAGGCCGACCCAGGGGTTGACCAGGAAGCCCACCCAGGCGCCGCAGAAGGTGCCGGCGACCATCATGCCTTCGAGGCCGATGTTGACCACGCCGGCCCGCTCCGACCACAGACCGCCGAGGCCGGCCATCGCGATCGGGACGGCCGCGCCGAGGGCGGCGTTGACCTGGCCGGAGGCGGTCAGGCCGTGGTTGCCGGTGGCCGCGCCGACGGCGGAGACCAGGACGAGCGCGCCCGCGATCAGCAGCAGCACGATCGGCCAGGTGAGCTTCGACTTCTTCGTCGGGGCGCCCGGCGTCTTCGGCCGGGCGGTGGTGGCGGTGCTCACGCGGCAACCTCCTTGTTGGCGGCCGCGGCGGCCTGGGCGGCGAGCTCGGCGCCGACCTTCTGCTGCTGGCGCTTGAGGCCGTAGCGGCGCACCAGCTCGTAGGCAACGACGACGCAGATGACGATGGTGCCCTGCATGACGAGGACGATCTCCTGCGGGTAGTTGCCCTGCAGCGGCAGCTGCGTGCCGGAGACGTCGAGGAAGGCGAACAACAGGGCCGAGAAGGCGATGCCGATCGGGCTGTTGCGGCCGAGCAGGGCCACCGAGATGCCGATGAAGCCCAGGTTCAGCTGGATGCTCTGACCGAAGTAGAACGAGCTCTGCAGCAGCTCCGGGATGCCGATGAGGCCGGCGATGGCACCGGACACCGCCATGCTGGTCAGCACCATGCGCTTGACGTTGACACCGGACGCCTTGGCGGCGGTCTCCGAGCGGCCGGTGGCGCGCAGGTCGAAGCCGAACCGGGTGCGGGTCAGGGTGAACTGGAACAGCACGCCGATCAGGATCGCGACGAAGATGAAGCCCCAGAGCGTGCCGCCGGCGGTCTCGATCGAGAAGAAGTGGCTCGACTCGGAGACCGGGGCGGTCTGGATCGCGTTGGCGTTGGCGCTCTTCGCCGGGGCGAAGCGGCCCGGGATGAGCAGCAGGCCGACGACGGCGGTGGCGATCGCGTTCAGCATGATGGTCGAGATGACCTCGCTGACGCCGCGGTAGACCTTCAGCACACCGGCGACGCTGGCCCACAGACCGCCGACGAGCATGGCGGTGACCAGCAGCAGCGGGATCTGGATGAAGGACGGCAGGTCGACGACGCTGCCGACGTAGGCGGCGAACAGCACGCCGAGGCGGTACTGGCCCTCGACGCCGATGTTGAACAGGTTCATCCGGAAGCCGAACGCCGCGGCACAACCGGCGATGTAGTAGACGGTGGCCCGGTTGAGGGTCAGCACCTGGCCGTCGGAGGCGGTGCCGTACCGGATCATCACGTCGAAGGCGTCGAACGGGTCCTTGCCGGAGACCGCCAGCAGGACGGAGCAGATCGCCACCGAGAGCAGGACGGCCAGCACCGGGGCGGCCAGCGCGAGAACGATCTTCTCGGCGTCGAACCGCGAGGCGAACGAGCGCTTGGCGGGCGGGTTGGGACTGGTCATGGATTACTCCCCCGCCTGCGTGTCGTCGGCGGAACGGTCGGACGCGGCCTCGGTGCCCTCGGCGGCGACCGCCTTCTCATCGGCGACGGCGTCGGGCTCGGACTCGATGTGGCCGCGGGCGGCGCCGGTCATCGCGGTGCCGAGGTCCTCGGCGGTGACGGTGGCCGGGTCGGCGTCGGCGACCAGGCGGCCGCGGTAGATCACCCGGATCGTGTCGGAGAGACCGATCAGCTCGTCCAGGTCGGCGGAGATCAGCAGCACCGCGAGGCCCTCGCGCTGGGCCTTGCGGATCTGGTCCCAGATCTGGGCCTGTGCACCGACGTCGACGCCGCGGGTCGGGTGGGCCGCGACCAGCAGCTTCGGGTTGTGGCTCATCTCGCGGCCGATGATCAGCTTCTGCTGGTTGCCGCCGGAGAGGGAGGCCGCGGTGACCTCGATGCCGGGGGTGCGGACGTCGTACTCCTCGACGATCCGCTGGGTGTCCTTGCGGGCTCCGGCCGGGTCGAGCAGGACGCCCTTGGAGTTGGGCGTCTCGGTGACGTGGCCGAGGATGCGGTTCTCCCAGAGCGGGGCCTCCAGCAGCAGGCCGTGCCGGTGGCGGTCCTCGGGGATGTAGCCGATGCCGGCCTCGCGGCGGGCGCGGGTGAGCTCGGTGGTGACGTCCTTGCCGTCCAGCGTCACGGTGCCCGCGTCGAGCGGGATCATGCCCATGATCGCCTCGACGAGCTCGGCCTGGCCGTTGCCCTCGACGCCGGCGATGCCCAGCACCTCGCCGCGGCGGATGCTCAGCGAGACGTCGTCGAGGACGACGCGCTCGATGCCCTCGGCGTCGGTCTTGGCGATCCGCAGGCTGTTCACACCGAGCATCTCGTCCGCGGTGACGGTCGACTCTCGGCTCTCCGGCGAGGGGAGCTCGGCGCCGACCATCATCTCGGCGAGCTGGCGGGCGGTGACCGTCTTGGGGTCGGCGTCGCCCACGGTGGTGCCGCGGCGGATGACGCTGATCGCGTCGGCGACGGCGAGCACCTCGTGCAGCTTGTGGGAGATGAAGATGACGGTGACGCCCTCCGCCTTGAGCTCGCGGAGGTTGTCGAAGAGCGCGTCCACCTCCTGCGGCACGAGGACGGCGGTCGGCTCGTCGAGGATCAGGATGTTCGCGCCGCGGTAGAGGACCTTGAGGATCTCCACGCGCTGCCGGTCGGCGACACCCAGGTCCTCGACCAGGGCGTCCGGGCGCACGCCCAGACCGTACTGGTCGGAGATCTCCTGGATCTTCGCCTTGGCCTTGCCGCCCATGCCGTGGAGCTTCTCGCCGCCGAGGACGATGTTCTCCCAGACGGTCAGGTTGTCCGCGAGCATGAAGTGCTGGTGCACCATGCCGATGCCGAGGTCGATCGCGTCGGCCGGGGTGGTGAGCTGGACCTGCTTGCCGTTGATGGCGATGGTGCCCTCGTCCGGCCGCTGCATGCCGTAGAGGATCTTCATCAGGGTGGACTTGCCGGCGCCGTTCTCGCCCATGAGGGCGTGCACGGTGCCGCGTCGCACGGTGATGTCGATGTCGTGGTTGGCCACGACGCCGGGGAAGCGCTTGGTGATGCCGCGCAGTTCGACGGCCGGTGTCGCCGTCCCCGCGCTGGGGGTGCCGCCCTGGTCGAGGGCGGGATCGGAAGCGGTGATGGCGATCTCCTGAAGTCGTCGTGCGCACCGTTGCGCCGGAGTGCCTGGTGTTCTGTCTGTGGGTGGAACGGGCGGGGCCCGGCGGGGACGCGTCCTGCGCGCCCCGCCGGGCCCTCCGGTGATGTTCGTCGGCCCCGGTGGCACCGCCGGCAGGTGGCGGTGGTCAGGAGCGTCGGATCAGTTCTCCGGGGTGGTGGGGATCTTGGTGGCGCCGGAGGTGATCGCCTGGGTGGCGGCGTCGATCTTCGGCTGGATGTCCTTCAGGAAGCCGCCGGTCTGGGCCAGCGAGACACCCTCGGCCTTCAGGTCGAAGTTCTTGACGCCGGTCAGCGGGTTGCCGTCCTTGTACGCCTTGATGTAGTCGAAGACGGCCACGTTCACGTTCTTGACCATGGAGGTCAGGATGTTGGCCTTGTACTTCGACAGCGCCGGCTGGTTGGCCTGGTCGGAGTCGACGCCGATGGCCCACTTGCCCTTGCTGGCGACGGCCTCGATCGAGCCGTTGCCGGAGGAGCCGGCGGCGGAGTAGATGACGTCCGCGCCCTTGTCCAGCTGGCCCTGAGCCGCTTCCTTGCCCTTGCCCGGGTCGTTGAAGCCGCTGAAGTCCGGCGGGGTGGTGAGGTAGGTGGTCTCGACCACGATGTTCGGGTCGACGGACTTGGCGCCCGCCTTGTAACCGGCCTCGAACTTCTTGATCAGCTCGGACTGCACGCCGCCGATGAAGCCGATGTGCTTGGCCTTGCTCTTGGAGGCGGCGGCGACGCCGGCGAGGTACGAGCCCTCCTGCTCCGAGAAGGTCAGCGAGGTGACGTTGCTCGGCTGGGTGTCGGAGGCCGAGTCGATGATCGCGAACTTGACGTTCGGGTTCTCCTTGGCGATCTTCTCGACGGCCGCCTGGTACACGAAGCCGACGGCGATGACCGGGTTGTAGCCGGCGCTGACCAGCGACTTGAGGCGGGCCTCCTTGTCGGCCTCGGCCTCACCGGTCTTGGCCTCGGCCTCGGTGACCTGGACACCCAGCTGGTCCTTGGCCTGGTCGAGACCGCGGGCGGCGGAGTCGTTGAACGACTGGTCGCCGCGGCCGCCGATGTCGTAGGCCATGCCGACCTTGACGCTGGAGGCGCCGGAGGAGGCGCCGGACGAGGTGTTGTTGTCGGTGCTCTTTGCGCCGCAAGCGGCGAGCGAGGCGATGCCCAGGGAACCCGAGAGCACTACCGCGGCGAGCTTCAGTGAACGGCGCAAGGGAGTATCTCCTTCTCACACACCCGTTTGGCGTGGTCGAGCGCCACCGTAACGCGCGTAGAACACGGTTGTATTACGGGCTGCGGAGGCATTCGGGTTGTTATCAAAATGTGGTCATCTGCCGGGACGAATACGGACAGATCGCCACCTTTGCTCAACGCGATGTCACTACCGAGTGATTTTCGACCACCACAGTACGCCGATGCGTCCACGACAGGAGCGAGCCGCGCCGGACACCGGTCCGACGCGGCCCCGGTCGTACGCGCTCAGACCGTCCCGTGCTCCAGGGCGATCGCGCAGAACAGCTCCACACCGATGCCGATCGCCCGCTCGTCCACGTCGAACCGGCCCTGGTGCAGGTCGCGGACGCCCTTCTCGTGCGGGGACCGCACCCCGAGGCGGGCCAGCGCGCCCGGCGCGTGCTCCAGGTACCAGGAGAAGTCCTCGCCGCCGAGGCTCTGCTCGGTGTCCTCCACCACCGGGGCGCCGCCGTCGCCGAAGCAGTCGGTCATCGCCCGCTCCAGCAGGGCGATCGAGGTGTGCTCGTTGACCACCGGCGGCACCCCGCGGTGGTAGTCGAGCGTCCACTTCGCCCGGTGGGTCTCGGCGATCCGGGCGATCAGCTCGTCGAGGATCTCCGGGGCCTCCCGCCAGCCCGCCAGCTCAAGGCAGCGGACGGTGCCCTCCAGCTCCGCGTGCTGCGGGATCGCGTTGGGCGCGGAGCCGGCGGCGATCCGGCCGAACACCAGGCTGACGCCCCAGCGCGGGTCCATCCGGCGGCCCAGCGCGGCGGGCAGGTCCGCCGCCATCCGCGCCACCGCGGTGACCAGGTCGGTGGTCAGGTGCGGCCGGGCGGTGTGGCCCCCGGGGCCGTCCAGCGACAGCAGCAGCCGGTCGCAGGCCGAGGTGATCGCCCCGACCTTCAGCCCGATCCGGCCGACCTCCACCTTGGGGTCGCAGTGCACCGCGAAGATCCGGCCGACACCGTCCATCCCGCCGGCCTTGATCACGTCCAGCGCACCCCCGGGCATGACCTCCTCGGCGGGCTGGAAGACCAGCCGCACCGGCTGCCGCAGCCCGCCGGTACGGGCCGCCTCGGCCAGCACCAGGGCGGTGCCCAGCACCACCGCGGTGTGCACGTCGTGCCCGCAGGCGTGCGCGCGGCCCGGCAGGGTCGAGCGGTACGGCACGTCGGTCTTGGCGTCGTCGATCGGCAGCGCGTCGATGTCCGCCCGGAACGCCAGCAGCGGGGTGCCCTCGGCGGTGCCAGGCGGGACGACGTCCACCGTCATCCCCGTGCCGCCCGGCAGCACCCGCGGCTCCAGGCCGGCCGCGACCAGCCGCTCGCGCAGGAGGCGGGTGGTGCGGAACTCCTGCCGACCCAGCTCCGGGTGTCGGTGGAGATCGCGGCGGAAGGCGATCAGCTCGGCCTCGTGCGCCCGTACCCGGGCGCGCAGGTCCCGTCCGGCACGGACGGCGGTGGCGAGGGCGGCCCGATCGACGGGCTGAGGATCGTTCACCTCAACAAGAGTAGGCCGGGCGGGGGGATTTGGCCCGACTTCCCACGAAGTCGTGCCCCTTTCGGTGCATACCGGCCGCACAGATGGGTATGACATTCCGATTCAGCCGCCTTCCCGGGTGATCACCGACCTGTGCAACGACCCCGCCGCCGCGGGGACACGCGGGCCGGGCTCCCGGCTGCACCGAACCCGTCGGGGCGGCCGGCCCGCCCCGACGGAGCGTCAGAAGCGCTCGACCGGCGCGTGGGTGCCCCACACGGCGCGCAGCGCGTCGCACACCTCCCCCACCGTCGCCCGGGCGGCCAGCGCCTCCTTCATCGGGTACAGCACGTTGTCCGTGCCCTCCGCGGCCCGCCGCAGCCCGTCCAGGGTGCGGGAGACCGCCGGGCCGTCCCGCTCCGCGCGCAGCCGGGCCAGCCGCCGCGCCTGCTGCTGCTCGATCGCCGGATCCACCCGCAGCGGCTCGTACGGCTCCTCGGCGTCCAGCCGGAACCGGTTCACGCCGACCACCGTCCGGGTGCCGGCGTCCTGCTCCTGCTGGAGGCGGTAGGCCGTCCGCTCGATCTCCGCCTTCTGGTGGCCCTGCTCGATCGCGGCGACCGCGCCGCCCAGCTCCTCGATCCGGGCCATCAGCGCCAGCACCGCCTCCTCCAGGTCGTCGGTCATCCGCTCGACGGCCCAGGAGCCGGCGAAGGGGTCGACCGTGGCGGTGACGTCGGTCTCGTACGCCAGCACCTGCTGGGTGCGCAGCGCCAGCCGGGCGGCCTTCTCGGTGGGCAGCGCGATCGCCTCGTCGAAGCTGTTGGTGTGCAGCGACTGGGTGCCGCCGAGCACCGCGGCCAGCGCCTGGACGGTGACCCGGACGAGGTTGACCTCGGGCTGCTGGGCGGTGAGCTGCACCCCGGCGGTCTGGGTGTGGAAGCGCAGCATCTGCGACCGCGGGTCCCGCGCGCCGAACTCCTCGCGCATGACGCGGGCCCAGATCCGGCGGGCCGCCCGGAACTTGGCGACCTCCTCCAGCAGCGTGCTGCGGGCGACGAAGAAGAAGGAGAGCCGCGGGGCGAAGTCGTCCACCGCCATCCCCGCGGCGACCGCCGTGCGCACGTACTCGATGCCGTCGGCGAGGGTGAAGGCGATCTCCTGCGCGGGATCGGCGCCGGCCTCGGCCATGTGGTAGCCGGAGATCGAGATGGTGTTCCACCGGGGGACCTCGGCCCGGCAGTACCGGAAGAGGTCGGCGACCAGCCGCAGCGAGGGCCGCGGCGGGAAGATGTACGTGCCCCGGGCGATGTACTCCTTGAGCACGTCGTTCTGGACGGTGCCGGTCAGCGCGGCCGGCGGCACCCCCTGGGCCTCGCCGACCAGCTGGTAGAGCAGCAGCAGCACGGCGGCCGGGGCGTTGATGGTCATCGAGGTGGAGACCCCGCCCAGCGGGATGCCGTCGAACAGCACGGCCATGTCCTCGACGCTGTCGACCGCCACCCCCACCTTGCCGACCTCGCCGGCCGCGAGCGGCGCGTCCGAGTCGTAGCCCATCTGGGTGGGCAGGTCGAAGGCGACGGACAGACCCGTGGTGCCGTCGCCGATCAGCCGCCGGTAGCGGGCGTTGGACTCGGCCGCGGTGCCGAAGCCGGCGTACTGGCGCATCGTCCACGGCCGGCCGGTGTACATCGTCGGGTACACGCCGCGGGTGAACGGGTACTCGCCCGGCCGGGCGTCCGGGGTGCGGCCGGCGAGGCTCTCCGGGCCGTAGACCGGCTCGATCGGCAGCCCGGACTCGGACCGGCGGGGCTCGGGCGGCATGGCGTCCTCCGGGGCACGGGGCCCGGACGCGGCGGCCCGGGCGGACGGACTTCGGCCTGCTCCGCAATCTAACCGGCGGCGGCCCGCCGCGGGCGGAGGCGCGGGCGCGGGTCCGGGCGCAGGCGCGGGCGGGGCACCGCCCGGCGGTGCTCCGGGGCGGGCTGGGATGATCGGTTCCGCAGACCGGAACTTCTCCCCGGGAGGGGCAATGACCGAGCAGAAGGTGGCCGTCGTCACCGGCGCCAGCAGCGGCATCGGTGCCGCGACGGCGCGGCGGCTGGCCGCGGACGGCTTCGACGTGGTGCTGACCGCCCGCCGCACCGACCGGATCGAGGCCCTGGCGAAGGAGATCGGCGGCCGCGCCCGCACCCTGGACGTCACCGACCGGGCGGCCGTGGACGCCTTCGCGGCCGAGGTCGGCCGGGTCGACGTCCTGGTCAACAACGCCGGCGGCGCGATCGGCGCGGAGAGCGTCGAGAGCGGCGACCCGGCCGACTGGCGGGCCATGTACGAGGTCAACGTGATCGGCGTGCTCAACGTGACCCAGGCGCTGCTGCCGGCGCTGCGGGCCACCGGCGACGGCACGGTGCTGGTGATGTCCTCCACCGCCGCGATGGCGGCGTACGAGGGCGGCGGCGGCTACGTGGCGGCCAAGCACGCGGCGCACACCATCGCGGCCACCCTGCGGCTGGAGCTGTGCGGCGAGCCGATCCGGGTGATCGAGATCGCGCCGGGGATGGTGAAGTCCGAGGGCTTCGCGGTGACCCGCTTCCGCGGCGACGAGGACAAGGCCGCCTCGGTGTACGCGGGCGTGGCCGAGCCGCTGACCTCGGAGGACGTCGCGGACACGGTCTCCTGGGCGGTCACCCGCCCGCCGCACGTCAACATCGACCTGCTGGTGGTCCGCCCCCGCGCGCAGGCGGCCAACCACAAGGTCCACCGGGAGCTCTGAGCCCGCCCTCCGGAGGGGAGGGAGCTGTCGAGCAACCGTCAACGTCACAACTTGATAGCTCGTTCGGGTGAATTCTGCCCGCTCCCTCCCCAACTGATGAGCCCTCAACTACCGTGAAGACACGGCGCGGGCGCGCTTCTCCGCGCCCCGCGGTCTTCCCTCTTCCCCGTCCCGGCTCCTTCCCGGTCACGCCGCGCGTCTTCGCAGCACCTACCTTTTCGTCTCTGGAGCAACCCCCCTTCCCGCCCTCACGAGGAGGACCCGCTGGCCAGCGACATCCCGCCGCAGCGCCTCGACGCTTCGACGGATCCGTCCCTGCTCGGGCTGCACCGCTTCAACGAGGCCGAGCCCGGCGCCGCCGAGGAGGCCCTGCTCGCCTGCTGCGGCAGCCACCGGTGGGCCCTGCGGCTGACCGCCCACCGGCCCTACCCCGACATAGAGTCCCTGCTCGCGGCGGCCAGCGAGGCCTCCTACGACCTGCGCCCCGCCGACCTCGCCGAGGCCCTGGCGGACGAGAGCTGGATGCCGCAGCCGCTGCTCGGCATGCGGGCCCCCGGCAGCCAGGCCGCGCACACCGCGCTCCGGGCGGCGCACGCCGCGTACGAGGCGCGGTTCGGCCACGTCTTCGTCGTCTGCCTGGAGGGCGTGGACCCGGAGGAGATGCTCGACACCGTGCTCACCTCCATCCGTACCCGGCTCGCCAACGACCTGGACGAGGAGCGCCTGGTCGCCGCCGACGAACTGCGCCGGATAGCGCTGATGCGCCTCGCGCACCTGGTCACCCGGCACTCCGCGGAGGCCGGCGCCCGCTGATCCGGCCGCCCGGCACCGCCCGACGGCCCCGCCGCCCGATGCCCCGTCCCGGTCCGCCGGGGCGGGGCTCAGCGCTGTGCGGCCCGCAGCCGCGCCGCCTGCATCCGGACCAGCCGCTCGTCCGGGGCCGGCACCGGTTCGCGGGCGCCGCCGAGCGTGACGAACAGCGCGAGCGCCGCCCCGACCCGGGCGACCACGACCCGCCGGCTGACCGCGGAGCCGCCCGACTCGTCCGTCAGGGTGAATGCGGTCACCGCGTCCACGCCCTCCGGCACGGCCGCGTCGGACGGCTGCAACCGGTGCAGCACCGGCACCGGTTTCGCCGGGGCCCCCTTGCCGGCCGGGCCGCGGGCCGGCCCGGCCGCCGGCGTGGAGCGGAACGCCCGGCACCGAGGGAACAGCCGGTCCAGCGCGCTGCGGACGAGCTCCGCCCGGCCCGGTTCGAAGGCGAGCAGCCCGGCGTGGACGGTCTCCCGGGGGCGGCCGGCCCTGGCCGCGTTCAGGTCCGCCTCCGCGATCGGGCCGGAGCGCGCGCCCGCCGGGGCGAGCAGGTCCAGCACCGGCTGGCACTCCGGCACGTCCGCCGCCTCGCGCGCCGCGGGCGGCGCCGCGCTCCCCTGTTCCGGTGCCGCCACGGTGACCGTCCACCCGCTGCCGAGGTCGGCCCCGGTGACCGCGGCGGCCCGCAGGGCGGCGGCGTCCAGGGCGTGCCCGGCCGGCTTCGGCACCCGGTCCGCGGAGGCGGAGACGGTGGTGCAGCCGCCCGCCGCGAACAGCGCGGCGCAGCACAGCAGGGCGGTCGGACGGTGGGGCACGGCGGTCCTTCGGGTGGGCGCGGGCAGGCGGCAGTGGGGCGGGCGCACACCGCAGCGCGACCGTCCGGACACAGCCTGTCATGGTTCCCGGAACCGTTAGGCCGTGAGTGCCTGATTGATCACACCTGAGCCCCCCGGAGGCGTTTCCCGACAACGCGTCGATAGGATGCTCGCGGCCGGTGGACCGTACCCGGCCGGGCTGACCGACACCGAAGCCGGCCGAGCCCCCAATCGCTTCCGGAGGGTTTTCCGTGCCGGCTGGAACGCTGTACCGCGGCCGGGAAGGCATGTGGAGCTGGGTGGCTCACCGAGTCACCGGCGTCCTCATCTTCTTCTTCCTTTTCGCGCACGTCCTCGACACCGCGCTGGTCCGTGTGTCCCCGCAGGACTACGACACCGTCATCGAGACGTACAAGAACCCCATCGTGAACCTGATGGAGTACGGCCTGACGGCCGCCATCCTGTTCCACGCGCTGAACGGCCTGCGGGTCGTGGCGGTCGACTTCTGGTCGAAGGGCGCCAAGTACCAGAAGCAGCTGCTCTGGTCCGTCGTCGGCGTCTGGGTCGTCCTGATGGCCGCGTCGTTCTACCACATCCTTCAGCACACTCTCCGCACGTGGTTCGGGTGATCCGCAATGGCTTCTGACACCCCCGTCGACCAGCTGGTCGTGCCCGCCGCCCAGGCCCACACGGGCCAGGGCCTCGGCACCGGAAACCCCGCCGACGCGTTCGTCGTCGAGCCGGCCCGCACGCGCACCAAGAGGACGCCGCGCCGCACCCGCACCAACTTCGAGATGCTGGCGTGGCTGTTCATGCGCCTCTCCGGCGTCGTGTTGGTCGTCCTGATCCTCGGCCACCTGCTGATCATGCTGGTGCTGGACGGCGGCGTATCGAAGATCAGCTTCGCGTTCGTCGCCGGCCGCTGGGCCTCGCCGTTCTGGCAGGGCTGGGACCTGCTGATGCTGTGGCTCGCCATGCTCCACGGTGCCAACGGCATGCGGACCGTCATCAACGACTACGCCGAGAAGGACTCCACTCGGCTCTGGCTGAAGACCCTCATGGGTGCCGCCGCGGTGTTCACCGTGCTGCTCGGCACCCTGGTGATCTTCACCTTCGACCCGAACATCTAATCGGCAGAGCCAGAGGCGCTTACCCCCATGCAGATTCACCAGTACGACACGGTCATCGTCGGCGCCGGCGGCGCGGGCATGCGTGCGGCCATCGAGTCGACGCAGCGCAGCCGCACCGCGGTGCTGACCAAGCTCTACCCCACCCGGTCCCACACCGGCGCGGCCCAGGGCGGCATGTGCGCCGCCCTCGCCAACGTCGAGGAGGACAACTGGGAGTGGCACACCTTCGACACGGTCAAGGGCGGTGACTACCTGGTCGACCAGGACGCCGCCGAGATCATGTGCAAGGAGGCCATCGACGCGGTCATCGACCTGGAGAAGATGGGTCTCCCCTTCTCCCGCACCGACCAGGGCCGGATCGACCAGCGCCGCTTCGGCGGCCACTCGCGCAACCACGGCGAGGCGCCCGTCCGCCGCTCGTGCTACGCGGCCGACCGCACCGGTCACATGATCCTCCAGACGCTGTTCCAGAACTGCGTCAAGCACGGCGTCGAGTTCTTCAACGAGTTCTACGTCCTCGACCTGCTGATCAACGAGGGCCGCACGGCCGGCGTCGTCGCCTACGAGCTGGCCACCGGCGAGATCCACGTCTTCCAGGCCAAGGCGGTCGTCTTCGCCTCCGGCGGCACCGGCAAGATGTTCAAGGTCACCTCGAACGCGCACACCCTGACCGGTGACGGCCAGGCCGTGGCGTACCGCCGGGGCCTGCCGCTGGAGGACATGGAGTTCTTCCAGTTCCACCCGACGGGCATCTGGCGCATGGGCATCCTGCTCACCGAGGGCGCCCGCGGCGAGGGCGGCATCCTGCGCAACAAGGACGGCGAGCGCTTCATGGAGCGCTACGCACCGGTCATGAAGGACCTCGCCTCCCGCGACGTCTGCTCCCGCGCGATCTACAGCGAGATCCGCGAGGGCCGCGGCTGCGGTCCGGACGGCGACCACGTCTACCTGGACCTGACGCACCTCCCGCCGGAGCAGCTGGACGCCAAGCTGCCGGACATCACCGAGTTCGCGCGCACCTACCTCGGCATCGAGCCCTACACGGACCCGATCCCGATCCAGCCCACCGCGCACTACGGCATGGGCGGCATCCCGACCAACGTCGAGGGCGAGGTGCTGCTGAACAACACCGAGGTCGTCCCCGGCCTGTACGCCGCCGGCGAGGTCGCCTGCGTCTCGGTGCACGGCGCCAACCGCCTGGGCACCAACTCGCTGCTGGACATCAACGTGTTCGGCCGCCGCGCGGGCCTCGCCGCCGCCGAGTTCGCCGCGAACAACGAGTTCGTGCCGCTGCCGGAGAACCCGGCCGCGCTGGTGCAGAACATGGTCGACTCGCTGCGCGAGTCGACCGGCACCGAGTCGGTGGCGCAGCTCCGCAAGGAGATGCAGGAGAGCATGGACGCCAACGCGTCCGTGTACCGCACCGGCGACACCCTCAAGCAGGCCGTCGCCGACATCGCCGCGCTGCGCGAGCGGTACAAGAACGTCGCCATCCAGGACAAGGGCGAGCGCTTCAACACCGACCTGCTGGAGGCCATCGAGCTGGGCAACCTGCTCGACCTGGCCGAGGTGACGGTCGTCTCGGCGCTGGCCCGCGAGGAGTCCCGCGGCGGTCACTACCGCGAGGACTTCCCGACCCGCGACGACGTGAAGTTCATGCAGCACACCATGGCGTACCGCGAGGAGGCCGCCGACGGCAGCACCTCCGTCCGCCTCGACTACAAGCCGGTCGTGCAGACCCGCTACCAGCCGATGGAGCGTAAGTACTGATGAGCACTCCGACCCTGGAGAAGCACTCGGCCGCTCTGGACGCGGCCGAGGCGGGCGCGACCGCGCTGATCAACGTCACCCTGCGGATCCGCCGGTTCAACCCGGAGGAGCACCCGGACCCGGTGTGGGTGGACTACCAGCTGCTGATGGACCCGAAGGAGCGCGTCCTGGACGCCCTCAACAAGGTCAAGTGGGAGCAGGACGGCACCCTGACGTACCGCCGCTCGTGCGCCCACGGCATCTGCGGTTCGGACGCCATGCGGATCAACGGCCGCAACCGGCTGGCCTGCAAGACGCTGATCAAGGACGTCAACCCGGAGAAGCCGATCACGGTCGAGCCCATCAAGGGCCTCGCGGTCCTGAAGGACCTGATCGTCGACATGGACCCGTTCTTCCAGGCGTACAAGGACGTCATGCCGTTCCTCATCACCAAGGGGAACGACCCGACGCGCGAGCGCCTGCAGTCCCAGGAGGACCGCGAGCGGTTCGACGACACCACCAAGTGCATCCTGTGCGCCGCGTGCACGTCGTCCTGCCCGGTGTTCTGGAACGACGGCCAGTACTTCGGCCCGGCCGCGATCGTCAACGCGCACCGCTTCATCTTCGACTCGCGCGACGAGGGTGCGGAGCAGCGGCTGGAGATCCTGAACGACCGTGAGGGCGTGTGGCGCTGCCGCACCACCTTCAACTGCTCGGAGGCCTGCCCGCGCGGCATCGAGGTCACCAAGGCGATCGCCGAGGTGAAGCGCGCGCTGGTCACCCGCCGCTTCTGAGCGCCCGCGGCAACGCCCGAGGGCCCGACCGGACGTCCGGTCGGGCCCTCGGGCGTTCTGCCGTGCGGGGTTCAGCGCAGGGCGCCCAGGTCCTTCGGGGCGGCGGTGCCGTCGAAGGTCAGCAGGTGGCGGGCGGCGGTGACGGCGTACAGGTCGGGGCGGCCGTCGCCGTCGCCGTCGCCGGAGCTGCCGAGCAGCGGGTACTCGGCGGCCGGGAAGGTGCCGACGGCGGTGCCGGCGGACGGGTCGGCGAGCGCGGAGAAGTCGTACGTGCCGTCGGCCTGCTTCGCGATCGGGTACGTGCGCAGGGTGCCGGTGGCCCGCTCGCGGGACCACAGGGCGAGGCTGCCGTCGGCCGCCTTGCCGGGCGCGACCACGTCGTAGCCGGCCCAGGCGCCGTTGGTGGAGAGGCGCTTGACGGTCTGGTAGCCGTAGTCGAAGCCGGGGTCGGTGAGCAGCCAGAGGTCGCCGTCCTCGACGGTCAGCAGGGAGCTCTGCTGGTGGTCGTCGAGCGAGCCGAGCGCGACGAGCTGCTCGGTGTGCGACCAGTCGGCGGTGAAGGCCGGGTCGGCGGACTCCGGGCGGTCCACCAGGGTGGCACCGTGCCGGAAGGCGCCCTGGTCGACGTTCGGGTACAGGTACAGCGCCGCCCCGCCGGGCCGGTGGGCGAGCAGGTCGTCGACCGGGCCGTGGCTGCCCGGGTCCCAGCCGCGGTGTGCGAGCCGGTAGGCGGACCAGTCGGTCCGGTCGGGGGCGAGGGTGGCGGGGAGGGCGGTGGCCGAGGCGGTGCTGTCGGCCGCGGCGCTGACGATCTGCAGGGAGCCGTCGCTGCCGGGGACGAGGACGTCCGGCACGCCGTCGCCGTCGACGTCGCCCGGGGCGCTCGGCGGCGGAGCGGGGTTCCACGGCGCGTAGAAGGTGTGGCTGACCGGCCGGGAGGCGTTGCCGGCCTCGTCGAAGGCCTGGACCGTGAGGATGTTGGTGCCCCAGTCCGTCGGCTTCAGGGTGAGGGTGGCGGTGCCGTCCGCGGCGGGCCGCACGGCACCGGTGCAGTCGTTGCCGACGCTCGGGGTGCCGTTCAGTACGTACCGGTAGCAGGCCACGCCGGAGGCGGCGTCGCTGCCCGCGACGGTGAAGGTGCCGGTCTGGCCGGCGTACTTCTGCGGGGTCCGGCCGCTGTCGGAGGCCGGGAAGTCGGCCGAGTCGACGGTGAGGGCCGGCGCGGTGGTGTCGATCCGGAACCGGCACTCGGCGGTCGGGGCCCCGCCGCCGGTGCCCTTGGCCTGCCAGGTGTAGGTGCGGCCCTCGGTGAGGCCGGTGGGCCGTGCGGTGGCGGTGCCGTCGACCGCGTCGCCCTCGCCGTCGAAGACCTTGCTGCCCGTCTCGTCCCAGACCTTGAAGCGCGCCCGGTCCGCGGTGGTGCGGGCGGTGAGGGCCGGTGCGGCGGTGGCGATCCAGCCGGGCGCCGTGGTGCCGTCGCAGGCGTCGGTGCGGACGCCGGTGCCGAAGAAGCCCGGGCTCGGCACGACGGCGGGGTCGGTGGCCCTGCCGTCCGTGGCGGCGGTGGCCGCCGGTGCGGCCAGCAGGCCGGTGGCGAGGGCGATGCCGGCGGCCGGGGCCAGCAGGCGCGGAGAGACCGTACGGAACACTGTGTGACCCATCCCGAGGAGACGCACGCGCGTACGCACGGTGCGCACACGGCGGAGATCATTCCAGCCGAACTCTCCGCCGGGCAATGGGTTTCGGCGTCAGTCGGCGGTGCGCTCGCGCAGGCCGCGGATGCCGCGCACGCCGACGGCGCCGACCGCGACGCCGAGCACCAGCGAGGTCACGGCCAGCAGCAGGTGCACCCAGAAGAAGGCGGTCGGCTGGGAGTGGTCGCCGTTCACGAAGGCCTGCCCGCCGGAGTCCTTCCAGAGGTTCTTGACGAAGGTCGTCCAGATGATCAGGGACCACACGCCGAAGGCGGTGAGGAACCAGGACGTGCGGCGGCTGAGCTTCATCGGGATCCTTCGCGGGGCATCGGAGGTGCTGCCCGTCCAGTATGCGCAGCCCGGCCGGGCGCATCCGTTCGGGGGGAGTCGTCGGCGGCGGGGCGGCGGGGCGGGGGCGTGCGGGTACGTTCCGGCAATGCTGATCGACCGTCACTTCGCGCACCGATGTGCCGCCGCAGCCGCAGCCGGCCTGTTCGCCCTCGCTCCGTCCGCCCCGGCGGCCGCCCGGCCGCGGGCCGCCGCCGAGGTGGTCGGCGGTGAGCGGCTGGCCCGGCCGGGGGTGCAGGTGGCGCCCCGGTCGGACGCGCCGGCGCTGCCCGGGAACCTCACCGGGCGGTCCTGGCTGGTCGCGGACGGCACCTCGGGCGAAGTGCTGGCCTCGTACAACGCGCACGCCGAGCTGCCGCCGGCGTCCACGCTGAAGATGCTGTTCGCGGACACCGTGCTGCCGAAGCTGGACCGGGAGGCGGTGCACCGGGTCGCCCCGGAGGAGCTGGCGGGGCTGGGGGCGGGAAGCAGCCTGGTCGGGATCAAGGAGGACCTCGACTACAAGGTCGAGGACCTGTGGCGGGGGGTCTTCCTGAGCTCGGGCAACGACGCCGTGCACGTGCTCGCCCACATGAACGGCGGCATCGACCGGACGGTCGCCCAGATGCAGGCCAGGGCGGACGCGCTGCAGGCGCGCGACACCCACGTGGTCACCCCGGACGGCTACGACCAGGACGGCCAGGTCTCCTCGGCGTACGACCTGACGCTGTTCGCCCGGGCCGGGCTGCGCAACCCGGACTTCCGGGCGTACTGCTCGACCCGGGACGCCCAGTTCCCCGGTGCGGTGGACCGGGCGACCGGGCAGCGCGGCAGCTTCGGGATCGCCAACACCGACCGGCTGCTGGGCACGTACCCGGGGCTGATCGGGGTGAAGAACGGCTACACCACCAACGCCGGGTCGACCTTCACCGGGGCGGCCGAGCGGGACGGCCGGCTGCTGCTGGTCACCGTGATGCACACGACGACCTACCAGAAGGTGTACGACGAGGCGGCGGCCCTGCTCGACTGGGGTTTCGCCGCGGCCGACCGGGTGAACCCGGTCGGCGAGCTGGCCGAGGACACCTCGGCGGTCGGGGCGGCGGCCCCGACGGCGGAGCCGAGGCCCAACCCGGTTCCGGACACCGTGCCCTCGGCCGCACCGAGCCCGCCGCGGTCGGTGCCGGCGGCGCCGCCGGTCGCCGCGCCGGCGGACGCGCGGCAGCCGGAGCACGCCCGGCACTCGGGCGGTACGGCGGGGATGCTGGCCGCGGGCCTGTGCACGGCGGCGGCCGCGGCAGCCGCGCTGCGGCTGCGCCGGGACCGGGCCGGACGGTTGTCGCTGCGGCCGGCGCTGCGCCGCTGGGCGGGCACGGGGGCGGTGCGACGGCGCTGACGGCGCCGCGCCGCCCCCGTCCCGGCGGGGTCGGTCAGCGGGTGCCGCGGGCCCGGGCGGCGCGCAGCGCCTTGCGGGCGGCCCGGGTGGCGAACGGCGGCAGCACGTCGATGGCGATCCGGCGGGCGGTGGAGCGCTCCGGGGCCGTGCGGGTCTGCGGGGCGCCGTTCGGCTGGGGCCCGTCGAAGGCCAGCCGGTAGCAGGTGTGGCCGGCGATCTGCTCGTCGTCCATCCGGAAACCCTCGGCGCGCCAGTCGCGGGCGAGCAGGTCCTTCTGGACGGCCTCGGCGTCGCCCCAGGTGCCGTAGAACTTCTCCGGGGTGAGGCAGACCGGCTTGAGGCCGAGGTCGAAGACGGCCTCCCAGACGGCGGCGGCGACACCGGGGGTGTGCGGGGCCCGGTAGTCGTCGAAGGCGACCACGCCGTCCTTGGCCAGGACGTCCCGGGCGACCAGGACGTCGCCGGCCACGTGCTCGTACAGGTGCGAGGCGTCGACGTGGACGAAGCGGCAGGAGCCGGCCGGGACGCGGCCGTCGGCGAGCACCGAGGTCGGCGCCTGGACGATCACCGGCAGCTCCTCGTGGAAGGCGAGGTAGTTGGCCTCGAAGGCCTGCCGGGTGAGGGTCTTGCGGTAGGACATGGCCATCTCGGCCGAGTTGTCGGCGTCGGGGGCGTCGGAGTCGAACAGGTCGCAGACCGTGAAGGTCTCGCCGGGCTGCAGGTACTGGCCCAGGACGACGGCGCTGCGTCCGAGGTAGGCGCCGAGTTCCAGCAGGTCGCCGCCGGTGCCGGCGGCGGTCTGGCGGCGGAGCAGCCAGCCGAAGATCTCCTGGTCCGCCTTCCAGAACCACCCTGGTACGTCGTCCAGCGTACGTGGGACGGGGGTGGCGGTGACGGTGTCTGCGCTGGTCACGGGGGGCTCCATGGGTGCGGCGGACGGGTGGCGCGATGCGGGGCTCCCGCCGGCGGGGGTGTGCGTGGGCGACAGCCTGATGAGGACCGGATGAGAACCGGATGAGACGTGGACGTGATCCTAGTCACGTCCGAGTGTGCCCGACAGGGGCACGATCTCACTTCTCGGCCGACGCTTCGATCAGCCTGCGGCCCTGTTCGCGTGCGCGCATCCGGGCGGCGGCCGGGTCGGCGAGGGCCGTCCAGGCCGCGCAGTACAGCAGGAGCCGGGCGACGAAGTCGATCCAGAGCAGCAGCGCGACCGGGACGCCGAAGGCGCCGTAGAGGCTGCGGCCCGCGACCGAGCCGAGGTAGGAGGACAGCGCGACCTTCAGCACCTCGAAGCCGACCGCGCCGATCAGCGCACCGCCGAACAGGGCACGGCGGGACTGGTCGGTGATCCTCGGGAAGGGCCCGAGCAGGTAGGCGAAGAGCAGCAGGTCGGCGCCGACGGCGACGAGGAAGCCGACCACCGTCAGCACGGCGCGGCCCGCGCCGCCGGTCAGCCCGATCGCGTCGGCGAGCCGCCGGGCGAGCGTGGTGGCGCCGGCGGACACGCCGAGCGACAGCAGGCAGACCACGCCGAGGCCGAGCAGGACGACGCAGTCCCAGGCCTTGCGGACGAACACCCGGCCCGGGTCCTGGGGCAGCCGCCAGATCGCCCGGACCGAGCCGCGCATGGTCTCCACCCAGCCGAGCCCGGAGAGCAGCAGCACCACGCCGCTGATCACGCCGACCGTGGCCGCGTTGTCCACCAGGGAGTTCAGGTCGATCGCGTCGGAGAGGCCGGAGGCCTGGTCGGCGATGTCCTTCTGGAGTTCGTCCACGCGCTGCTGGGAGAGGGCCGCCGCGGCGATCGCCAGGGCCACGGTGAGCAGCGGGAAGAGCGCGAGGAAGCCGAAGAAGGTGACGGCGCCCGCCAGCCGGTTGCCCTGGGTGTCGCCGAACAGTTGGTAGGCCTGCCAGGCGCGGCTGCGCATCAGCCGGGCCAGCAGCGGACCGACGACCGGGAGACGGGTGAGGAAGTCCACGGGCCCACCCCCCTCGGGATCACCTGAACGAGCGACGACCGGTCCTGTATACCGTGCGCGGTGATCAGGTGCGGCCGGACGCGTCGGCGCGCCGGGCGGGCTGACCCTGGCTGGCCTACAGCCGGGCCGCCGGGGGCAGGACGGGGTCAGGAACCGGTGGGGGTGCCGACGTCCGAGGCGGTGCCGTCCGTCCGGGCGGCGGACTGCCCGGACGGGGCCGGCCGGGCCTCCTGGCCGGCCTGCGGCGCCGCCGGGCGGCCCTGCACGGGGGTGGCGTCGCGGACGCTCGCGGCGCGCTTGGCCCGGCGTGCGGCCCGGGCGGCGAGCTGCCGCGTCCGGGCGAGGGCGCGGACGCTCTGGTAGGTCAGGTAGTGGCCGTGGCTGAGCAGCTCGGTGCGCACGCCCTCGGCACCGGCGGCGGGCTTGTAGTCGGCCGGGCGGAGCCGGGCGCAGTGCTGGGCGGCGCGGCGGAAGAACTCCCGGCGGTCGCCGGGCGGCACCCGGTCGGGGCGGCTGACCACGGTGTTGAGGTGGTGCACCATCCGGGCGAAGACCACCGGCCGCCAGCGGTCGAGGTCGGGCCGCCGGTCGAGGAAGGCGAAGACCAGGTCGTACTGGTCGAAGATGTCGAAGTGCTTGCGGCTGACCGTGGCGAGTATGTTGCCGCCCTGCTTGCGCTGGCGGTAGTGCACGCCGACCCGGTCGAGCACCGTCATCCGCCCGGCGGCGAGCAGCGCCGGGAAGGTCCACGGGGTGTCCTCGTAGTACCCGGCGGGGAAGGTGAGGCCCTCGGCGTCGATCCAGTCGCGGCGGTAGGCCTTGTTCCAGACCACCATGAGCAGGTCGAGGAGGTCGGGGCGGCCGTCGAGGTCGAACACGTCGGGGCCGGAGCGGGCGAACAGCGGGGCGGAGGCGGAGCGGACCACACGGCCGTCCCAGTAGGTGCGCGCGTAGTCGTAGACCAGGATGTCCGGGTCGGTGCAGGCCCTCAGCCGCTCGTCGATCGCCTGCAGCAGGCCGGGGGTGAGGGTGTCGTCGCTGTCCAGGAAGATCACGTAGTCGCCGGCGGCGACGGCCAGGCCGGCGTTGCGGGCGCGGCCGAGGCCGACGTTCTCGTCGAGGTGGAGCACCCGGACGCGCGCGTCCCGCGCGGCGGCCTCGTCCAGCATCGCCCCGCAGCCGTCCGGCGAGCGGTCGTCGACGGCGATCAGCTCGAAGTCCGCGCACGACTGGGACAGCACCGAGTCGAGACACTCGGCCAGGTACTCCTCGACCTGGTAGACGGGGACGATCACGCTGAAGCGGGGCATTTGCAGCTCATTCTAAGGGGGCGCTCAGTCGACCGTGATCTCCGGACGGGTCTCGCCCGGGAACCGGCGCGCGGCCAGCGGCAGAGTAGCCGCCGCAGCCGGGGGCGCGCACCCCCGGGCGGGCGGAGTGCACACCCGCGGCGTGCGCCCGCCGCCCCCGTCCGCACCGTCCGGCGGGCCCGGACCGCTCCCGGGCCGGGACGCCCACGGACGGTAGGATCTCCGTACATCTGTGCCGATTCGCCCGCGGCCCGACGCCCCCGATGAAAGGCCCGCACGCCCGATGGCCCCTCGCCTCTCCGTCGTCGTCCCGATCTACAACGTCGAGCGCTACCTCGAGGAGTGCCTGGACTCCATCGCCGCCCAGACCTTCAGCGACCTGGAATGCGTCATGGTCGACGACGGGTCCAAGGACGGCAGCGCCGCCATCGCCGAGGCCTACGCCGCGAAGGACGCGCGGTTCCGGCTCGTCCGGCAGGAGAACAAGGGCCTCGGCGCGGCCCGCAACACCGGCTACCGGCACATCGCCGACGGCACCGAGTTCCTCGCCTTCGTCGACAGCGACGACACCCTGCCGCCGAGCGCCTACGAGCTGATGATCGGCACCCTGGACGAGACCGGCTCGGACTTCTGCACCGGCAACGTCCAGCGCTTCCGGGCCGTCGGCTACTACCAGTCGGGCGGCCACCGCAAGCCGTTCAAGGAGACCCGGCTGCGGACGCACGTCACCGAGATCCCGACCCTGGTCACCGACCGGACGGCCTGGAACAAGGTCTACCGCCGCAGCTTCTTCGACGGCGCCGGCATCCTCTACCCCGAGGGCATCCTGTACGAGGACGCCCCGGTGAGCGTGCCGCACCACTACCTGGCGACCAGCGTGGACGTGCTCTCCGAGCCGATCTACCACTGGCGCGAGCGCGAGGTCGGCGAGATGTCGATCACGCAGATGAAGACCAACCCCAAGGGCCTGATCGACCGGGTCACCTCGATGGAGCTGGTGCGGGCCTGGCTGCTGGAGCAGACCGACCCGAAGTTCAAGCGCTACCTGCGCACCTACGACGAGAACAACCTCGTCGAGGAGATCCCGATGTTCTTCGGGTCCGTCCTGGACGGCGACACGGACTACCGGGACGCCTACCTGGAGTGCGCCGGCCGGCTGCTGCGCGCCATCGGGCCAGAGCAGATCCGCAAGCTGCGCGCGCCGCTGCGCCTCAAGTACCACCTGACCCTGCAGGGCCGGATCGACGAGCTGGTCGAGCAGATCCGCTTCGAGCGGGACACCAAGGGCGCCGCGCCCGCGCGCGGCCTGCTGCGCCCCTTCGCCGACTACCCGTTCCTGCGCGGCGGGCGCAAGAGCGTGCCCGCGGACGTGCTGCGCCTGGACAACGCGCTGGTGATGCGCACCCGGCTCTACGACGCCTCCTGGACGGAGGGCAAGCTGCACCTCACCGGGCACGCCTTCCCCGAGCACCTGGGCGCCGAGCACCGCAGCGACATGGTCAAGGTGCTGGTCCTGCGCGAGGCCAAGGGCCGCCGGGTGCTGGCCCTGCCCGCGAAGGCGCAGTACAGCCCGGAGGCCACCTCCAGCTCCCCGCACGACCTGTACAGCTGCGACTGGGCCGGCTTCCGCGCCGTCATCGACCCGAAGCGGCTGAAGCACCGCGGCGAGTGGCGCGAGGGCTCCTGGCGGGTCCTGATCGCCGGCATCGGCAAGGGCGGCGTGTACAAGGGCCGGATCTCCGGCGGCTGGAGCGACCGGGCGGAGTACCCGCCGGTGCACTGGGTCGAGGACGACGTCCGGGTCGTGCCGTGGCTCAAGGACAACCACGTCAACCTGCGGGTCGAGAAGGTCCGGGCGCGCGCCGCCGGCGTGACGGCCGAGCACGGCACGGTGACCGTCCGCGGCCGGGCCGCCTCCGGTCTGGACCTGGCCGACGCCCGGCTGCGGCTGCTGCACGTGGAGTCCGACCGCGAGCTGCTCTTCCCGCTGGAGCTCGGCTCCCCGGTGGGCCGCGAGGTGCCGTTCGCCGCACACTTCCCGGTCGCCGACATGACGGCCGTCCGCAAGGCCTGGGCCGCCCTCGACCCGGCGTCCGCCGAGCGCCTGCGCGACCGCTGGGACACCGAGCTGCAGCTCGCCGACGGCAAGCGGGTGCCCGTCGTGCTCGACGAGCGCACCGCGGTGGTCGAACTCGACCTGCCCGTCGAGAACGACACCCGGGCGCTCTACACCAAGGCCTCCCCCAGCGGGTACCTGCAGTTCAGCGACCAGGTGCTGCAGCCGGTCGTGGAGGAGGTCACCGCGCGCGGCACGGACGGCTTCCTGCTCAGCGGCACCTTCCCGCTGCCCGGCACCCACACCTACGAGCTGGTGATCCGCCACGACTGGCACGAGGAGGAGCACTGCTACCCGGTGGAGATCGTCGACGGGCGGTTCCGGGCGGCGCTGCCGGCCGTGCCGACCGCGGCCTTCGCCGGCCAGGTGCCGCTCCGCCGGGGCCTGTGGGAGGTCTTCCTGCGGCCGGTCGGCGCGCCCGCCGACGAGGTGTGGCCGCCGGTCCTGCTCGCGCCGCGCTGCCACGCCGCGCTGCCGGTGGAGACCGAGACCCGCGGCAAGCGGGTCGTGCTGGAGCGCCGCGGCTACGACTCGCTGACGCTGCTGGCCCACTCCGACCTCCTCCCGGAGGAGCGCAGCGGCTACCGGCACCGACAGCTGCGGATCAACGAGTACCCCGCGGCCCGCACCCGCCCGGTCACCGACACGGTGCTGTACCTCACCTCGCACGGCGACCGGTACGCGGGCGCCCCGCGCGCGGTGCACGAGGAGCTGCTGCAGCGCGGCCTGCCGCTGCGCCACCTGTGGAGCGTGGACGACCAGCAGGCCGAGCTGCCCGGCACCGTCGAGGCGCTGCGCCAGGACAGCGCCGAGTGGTACGAGGCGCTGGCCACCGCCCGGTACGTCGTCACCGAGGCGCACCTGCCGGACTTCTTCGAGCGGCGGCCCGGCCAGACGGTGCTGCAGACCTGGCAGGGCACCCCGCTCAAGCGGATCGGCCTGGACTTCGAGAAGGTCTGGTTCACCGACGCCGAGTACGTCAAGCACCTGCGGCGCGAGGTGCCGCACTGGAGCCTGCTGGTGTCCGGCAACGGCTTCTCGACGCCGGTGCTGCGGCGGGCCTTCGACTACGGCGGCGAGATCCTGGAGGCCGGCAACCCGCGCAGCGACGTGCTGCTCGCCGCCGACCGGGAGAAGACCGCCGAACTCGTCCGCACCCGTCTCGGCCTGCCGGACGGCAAGAAGGTGGTGCTCTACGCGCCGACCTTCCGCGAGGACATGCGCCGCCCCCAGGACGGCTACCAGCTGGACCTGCGGATCGACCTGGCGGCGGCCCGGGCCGCCCTGGGCGACGACCAGGTGCTGCTGGTGCGGCGGCACCCGCTGATGTGCGGCCAGGTGCCGGGCGCCGGCGACGGCTTCGTCTGGGACGTCAGCACCTACCCGGACACCGCGGAGCTGCTGCTCGTCGCCGACGTGCTGGTGACGGACTACTCCTCGGTCATGTTCGACTTCGCGGTCACCGGCAAGCCGATGCTGTTCTTCACGCACGACCTGGAGCACTACCGGGACAACCTGCGCGGCTTCTCCTTCGACTTCGAGGCGACCGCGCCCGGCCCGCTGCTGCGCACCTCCGAGGCGCTCGTCGATGCGCTCGGCCGGACGGCGGAGGTCACCGAGGAGTACGCGGACCGGTACGAGGCCTTCCGCGAGGCCTACTGCCACCTGGACGACGGCCGGGCGAGCGCCCGGGTCGTGGACGGACTGCTCGCGCACGAGGGCTGATCCGCTCCACCGGGCGCCCCCGCCGCGTTTGTTGACCGGCGGGGGCGTCACGGTGTGAGATGTCCCGGACCCGGACCGCCCGACGGCGGCCGGGTCCGCCGGTCACTCCTCCTGACCGGCTCCCGCCGTGAAGGGCCGCCTCCCGTGTCTGTGAAATCCGCCGGCGCTCCGTCGCCGACCGAGCCGCGTGCCGTCATACGCTCCCTGCGCTGGGAGGACGACACGTTGCTGCTGACCGGGTTCGCGCACCCGCAGGACCGGCCCTCGGCCACCCGGGGCAGCGCCCGGACCCTGCTGGTGCTGCGCCGCACCGGCAGCCGGGCGTTCGGTTGGGTGAACACCAGCCCGGTGTACCTCCCCGAGTCCACCGAGGACAGCGGCCTGGCGGAGCTCAACCACGACTGGGCCGGTTTCACGGCCGCGATCGACCCGACCCGGTTCCGGCGCCGCGGTACCTGGACGGAGGGCGAGTGGCGGGTGTCCGCCACGGTCTTCACCGGCCTCAGGCGCAGCCAGGGCGGGTTCCAGGGCCACTGGTGCGGCACCGCGGAGACGCCGCCGGCGCACTGGGTCGCGGACGACGTCCGGGTGGTCCCGGTGTTCCGCGCCAAGCACCTGCGGCTGCGGGTCGAGCGCATACCCGTCCGGGTGCGCGCGGCCGTCCTCACCGAGGACGCGCTCGAACTCTCCGGCGCCGTCGACGGCGCGGTCGGGCGCACCGCGATCCGGCTCCACCGCCCGGAGGGCGGCGCCGAGACGGTGGTCGACCTGACCGCCGACGGCGCGGGCTTCACCGCCCGCATACCGCTGGCGGTGCTGACCGGCGGTGCGGAGTCCGACGAGCCGTGGCAGGCCGAGCTGGTGCACGCCGACGGCCGCACCGAGCCGCTGGTCGTCGACGAGCGGGGCGGCCCGGTCACCGGCCAGTTCCCGCTGCCGGGCACCGCGGACCTGCTGCACGTCGCGCGGGACCGCCGGGACGCCCTCGAACTCGCCGTCCGCCCGCCCGTCGCCCGGGTCGACGAGATCACCGAGCTGCAGGACGGCTTCGTCCTCGGCGGCTCCACCCCGACGACCGGCCAGGGCCCGCTGGAACTCGTGCTGCGGCACTCGGACGGCACCGCCGAACTGCGCCACCCCGCCACCGCGACCAGCGCCGAGCGCTTCCGGGTCACCCTGCCCGCCGGGACGGCCACCGCCGGCGGCGACCGCCTCCCGCTGCGGATGGGCGTGTGGGAGCTGCTGCTGCGCACCGCCGACGGCACCGAACGGCGGGTGACCGTGGCGCCGGCCGCCTTCGACGCCCTGCCGGCCGCGGTCACCGTCGGCCCCAAGACGGTGAAGCTGGAACGCCGTTGGCTGGACACCCTCTTCGTGGACTCCTCCTCCGTCCTGACCGCCGAGGAGCGCAGCGCCTTCGCCCAGCACAGGCTGCGGACGGTGGACTACCCGGCGGCCGGCCACGGCGAGCTGCGCGAGGCGGTCTTCTACGACGTGTTCGGCGGCCGCGGGTACGCCGACTCCCCGGGCGCGATCCACCGCGAGCTCGTCCGCCGCGGCGTCGACGTCGAGCACATCTGGGCCGTCAACGACGCCCAGGGGCAGGTGCCGGCCGGGGTGCGGACGGTGCGGGTGCAGAGCCCCGAGTGGTACGAGGCGCTGGCGACCAGCCGCTACCTGGTCGGCAACACGCACTTCCCGGACTTCGTCGAGCGCCGGCCCGGCCAGGTGGTCGTGCAGACCTGGCACGGCTCGCTGCTCAAGCGGATCGCGCACGACGTGGAGAACGCCTGGCTGGCCGACGCCGGCTACCTGGAGGCGCTGGACCACGAGACGCCGCACTGGAGCGTGCTGGTCTCCCCCAGCCCGTTCGCCACCCCGATCCTCGGCCGGGCGTTCCGCTACGACGGCGAGATCCTGGAGTCCGGCTACCCCCGCAACGACCTGCTGGCCACCGGCGACGACGCCCTCGCGGCGCGGGTCCGGGCCCGGCTCGGCATCCCTGAGGGCCGCCGGATCGTGCTGTACGCGCCGACCTGGCGCGAGGACCAGCAGCGGGACAACGGCGCCGGCTTCCGCCTCGACCTGCAGCTGGACACCGAGGCGGCCCGGGCCGCGCTCGGCGAGGACCACGTGTTGCTGGTGCGCCCGCACGCACACGTCCGGGAGCCGCTGCCCGGTGCCGGGGACGGCTTCCTGTACGACGTCGGCGACTACCCGGACGTCCAGGAGCTGCTGCTCATCGCCGACGTGCTGGTCACCGACTACTCGTCGATCATGTTCGACTTCGCGATCACGGGCCGCCCGATCCTCTTCTTCACCTACGACCTGGAGCGCTACCGCGACGTCCTGCGCGGCTTCTACTTCGACTTCGAGACCGAGGCCCCCGGACCGCTGGTCCACACCTCCTCGGAGCTGGTCGAGGCGCTGCGCGACGTGACGGCCGCCACCGCGGACCACGCCGAGCGGTACGCGGCGTTCCGTGCACTGCACTGCGTGCTGGACGACGGCAAGGCGAGCGCCCGGGTCGTCGACCGGATGCTCGCCGGCTGACGCCACCGCCGCGGGGGCCGGCCGGGACCCGCCCGATAGGGTGGCACCGCTCGGACACCCGTTCCGCGCCGCCCCCGCAACCCCATACGGAGTGAACCGTGCTGGACACCTCAGCCGTCGCCGTCGGTCCCGCCGCCGGCCGGCGCCTCCACCGGGCGGCCCGGCGGGTCGCACCGCGGTGGCGCATGCCGCTGCTGGTGACGGTCGGCTGCCAGGTGATCTGGCTGTTCTACTGGGCGGCCTTCTACCCGGGCCTGCTCAGCTACGACTCGGTGATGTACACCTGGCAGGTCACCACCGGGCACTGGACCTCCGACCACTCGGTGCTCTACGACGCCGCGGTCTGGCTGGCGCTGCACCTCCCGGGCAAGTTCGCGCTGCTCACGCTGGCGCAGACGACCGTGATGTCGGTGGCGCTCGGCTACACCTGCGCGGCCGTGCGGGACCTCGGGGTGCGGGCGCGCTGGTGCGTCCCCGCCGCGCTGGCCACCGCCGCGCTGCCGCCGACCGGGACCTTCGTGGTGTTCGTCTGGAAGGACGTGCCCTTCACCATCAGCGCGGTGCTGGTGTTCGCCGCGGCGGCCCGGCTGGTCGCCCGGCGCGGCACCGCGCCGGAGCCCGGCCGCTGGCTGCGGCCCGGCGGCTACCGCTTCGACCTGCTGGTGTTCTCCGCCGGTCTGCTGGGCCTCGGGCTGTTCCGCAACAACGGGCTGATCGTCGCGCTCTTCGCCGGCCTGGTGCTGCTGCCGTTCCTGCCCGGGCTCCGCAGGTCGTTGGCGGTGCTGACGCTGGTCGCGGTCGTCCTGCCGGGTGCCGCCCAGCTCGGCGGCTACCGGATGCTCGGTGTCGCGCAGCCCCCGGCCAACTCCGTGTTCGGCATGAACTACGCGGACATCGCGGTCGCCTACAAGGAGGTGCCGTGGGTGTTCAGCGGCGCCGACCGCCGGCTGCTGGCGGAGGTCGCGCCGATGTCCACCTGGGAGACCGGCGCCAACTGCCGCACCGCCGACCTGCTCTCCAACAGCAAGGCCCCGTTCGACCGGAACGCCGCCCAGCAGCACAACGACGAGCTGGTCGGCCTCTGGACGAAGGTCTTCAAGAAGCGGCCCGACGTGCTCGTCGACGCCCGGCTGTGCCGCGGCGCGATCGCCTGGGACCCGTTCTCCGACTGGAGCGTGGACGCCGGCGCCACCATCGTCGCGCCGCTGGAGCGCCCCGGTGACCTGTGGGGATGGGCCGCCGCCCCCGAGACCGCCGACCCCGCGGCCGGCGCGGTGCAGATCAGCGGCCGGATGGCCGACAGCCCCTACCTCCCGGCGCTGCGCAGCCACCCGCTGTCGAAGAGCCTGAACCTGGCCGCCACCTGGCTCACCAACCTCTCGAAGGCCCGGCACTTCGACACGCTGCTGTGGCGCGGCGCCACCTGGACGTACCTGGCGTACGCGGCGCTCGCCTGCTACGCGGTGGGACGCCGGAACCGGGCGGTGTGGGGGACGGCCGGTGTGCTGCTGGGCATGCAGCTGATGCTGATGGTCTCCACGCCCGCCGGGCTGTTCCGCTACAACGTGGCCCCGCTGTTCATCGGGCCGCTCTGCCTCGGGCTGTTCGCGGCGGCGCGCCGCGCCCGCGAGCGCAAGTAGCGCTGCGGGCACGAGCAGCACCTGCGGGCGCCGCCGCGGACCGGTACGGCCCGCGGCGGCGCCCGCAGGCGTTTCAGAACAGTCGGCGGCGCAGTGCGCCGGCCGCCGCGCGCGGCGAGAGGACGTCGAGCAGCGCCTCGCCCTTGCGGTCGGTGCGGATCCGGGTCGCGCGCGGTCGGCCGCCGGTCAGTGCGGGCCTGGCCCGTCCGGCCGGGCCGAGGCCGTCGGGGCGCAGCGGCATGTCGTAGGTGCCCGTCCCGAGCCGCAGGCGCAGCAGGAGGCGCCAGCTGCCCGGGGCGGGCAGGGCGGCCGGGTCGACGTGGACGCGGGCGGTGAAGAGGCCGCCGTCCTCGGCGGGCAGCGGGAGCTCGACCTCCGGTCCGCCGCCGGTGCGCCGCAGCAGCAGGCTCTGCCGGGGCCGGTCGGGGCCGTAGGCGCCGGGCGGCAGGGTCAGCGCGGTGCGCGTCTCGACGAGGTAGCCGCGGCCGTCGCGGTGGACGGCGCCGTGGTCGGGGCAGCCGGCCTGCTGGAGGCGGGCGAGGTCTTCGAGTTCGGTGCGCCGGCCCTCGCGCAGCAGCCGCACGCGGATCCGGTCGAGCGGCGGCAGTGCGGTGAGCGCCGAGTCGGGGACGAGTTCGGCCAGGATCGCGCCGGACTCGCGGGCGTACCGCTCGCGCAGGTCGTCGGACCAGTCGAGGAACTCGCCGCGGAACCGGTTGAGCAGTTCCTCCTGGACCCAGCGCAGCAGCAGCCCGTCCCGGTCGGCGCCGGGCTCCGTGTGCGCGAGCACCGTCTCCACGGCGCCGCGGACCTGGGCGTAGAAGGGCTCGGGCTCGACCACCTGCCGGGTGAGGTGGTCGAAGCCGTCGCGCTGCACGAGGTAGTAGCAGTCGTAGTCGGCGACCACCGAGATGGCGCGGGCCAGGAAGTAGGCGGGGACGACGAACGCCTGCTCCTCGGCGAGCCGGACTCCTTCGGCGAACCGCAGGCCGTGCTCGGCGACGAGGGAGCGGCGGTACAGCTTGTGCGCGGTCAGGCTCCACACGGCGCGGGTGGTGCGGACGTCGCCGGTGGTGACGCCGGTCTCGAACGGTATGCGGGCGGCGCTGCGGCCGACGCCCCTGATCCGGCCGAGGACGACGTCGGAGCCGTCCCGTTCGGCGGCGTCGACCATGCGCCGCAGGGCGTCGGGGCCGAGGTGGTCGTCGGGGTCGGCGAAGAAGAGGAACTCGCCGCGGGCGAGGGCGATCGCGCGGTTGCGCGGGCCGCCGGGGGCGCCGCTGTTGGGCTGGTGGACGACGGTGACCTGCGGGTGCTCGGCGGCCCAGCGGTCCAGTGCCGCGCCGCTGCCGTCGGTGGAGCCGTCGTCCACCGCGACGACCTCCAGCAGGTCGCGGCCGAGGGTCTGGTCGAGGATCGAACCCAGGCACTCGTCGAGGTGGTCCACCGCGTTGTAGACCGGAATGACCACGCTGACCTTGGGTATCGCCTGCTCGACCATGCGGGACATGATAGGTCGCCGCGCCCGGGCGCCCGGGCGCGGCTACCCGCCGAAGGCGTAGTCGCGCCAGGGCCGCCAGACCTCGTCGGGGCCGAACCGGGAGAGGCCGAAGCCGGGCACGGTGAAGGCGGCGTGGAAGGCGCGGGCCTTCTCCTGGGCCTCGTCGAGGATGTCCTCGGGCAGCCCGTGCGCCACGGTGACGTGCGGGTGGTACGGGAAGGCCAGCTCGCGGGCGAGCGGCCCGGAGCGCACCGCGGCCTCCAGTTCGCGGCACTCCTGTGCGCCGCCCTCGACCCGGACGAACACCACCGGGGAGACCGGCCGGAAGGTGCCGCTGCCCTGCAGCAGCATCGGGAACGGCCGGTGCGCGGCGGCGACGCCGAGCAGGTGCGCCTCGATCTCCGGCAGGCGCACGGTGGGCACCTCGGTCGGCGGCAGCAGCGTGACGTGGGTGGGTATGGACCGGGCGTGCGGGTCGCCGTGGCCCGCGCGGGCGTCCTGGACGGCGGAGCCGTACGGCTCCGGCACCGATATCGACACGCCGATGGTGACGGCCTCCGGGAGTCCGCGGAACTCCGGGGGGCCGCCGCCGTCGGCGCCTGCTCCGGCGGTGCGCGCCATCAGCGCTTGGGCGCCAGGAAGCCGATGCGGTCGTAGACCGTGGCGAGGGTCTGCGAGGCGACCTCGCGGGCCTTCTCCGCGCCGAGGCCGAGCACCCGGTCGAGCTCGGCCGGGTCGTCGAGGTAGGTCCGGGTGCGGGCCTGGAAGGGCGTGACCCACTCGGTGAAGAGCTCGGCCAGCTCGGTCTTGAGCGCGCCGTACATCCGGCCCTCGAAGTGGGCGACCAGCTGCTCGATCGACTGCCCGCTGAGCGCGGAGTGGATGCGCAGCAGGTTGGAGACGCCCGGCTTCTCCTCCTCGTCGTAGGAGACGACGGTGCCGGTGTCGGTGACGGCGCTCTTGAACTTCTTGGCGCTGGCCTTGGGGTCGTCGAGCAGGTTGACCAGGCCCTTGGCGGAGGAGGCCGACTTGCTCATCTTCGCCGTCGGGTCCTGGAGGTCCAGGATCTTGGCGGTCTCCTTGAGGATGTGCGCCTTCGGCACGGTGAAGGTGGGCTCGTACCGGGTGTTGAAGCGCTCCGCGAGGTCGCGGGTGAGCTCCAGGTGCTGGCGCTGGTCCTCGCCGACCGGGACGAGGTCGGCCTGGTAGAGCAGGATGTCCGCAATCTGCAGGATCGGGTAGGTGAACAGGCCGACGGTGGTGCGGTCGCTGCCCTGCTTGGCGGACTTGTCCTTGAACTGGGTCATCCGGGACGCCTCGCCGAAGCCGGTGAGGCAGTTCATGACCCAGCCGAGCTGCGCGTGCTCGGGCACGTGCGACTGGACGAACAGGGTGCAGCGCTCCGGGTCGAGGCCGGCGCCGAGCAGCTGGGCCGCGGAGATCCGGGTGTTCTCGCGGAGCTGGGCCGGGTCCTGCTCGACGGTGATCGCGTGCAGGTCGACGACCATGTAGAAGGCGTCGTTGGCGTCCTGCAGGGCGACCCACTGCTGGACGGCGCCCAGGTAGTTGCCGAGGTGGAACGAGCCCGAGGTGGGCTGGATGCCGGAGAGCACCCGGGGACGGTCCTTGACCGGACCTGCGACCGCTGCGTTGACCATGTCGGCCATTGTTCCAGTTTCACCGACCGCTCAGGAAACATCTGCCCCTGGAGGTTCCGCCAGTGTGACCGCACTCACCCGGATCCGTTCGATCCGGCGGCCGTCGAGCTTGGCGACGGTGAGGCGCACCCCGTCCTCGGTGGTGACCTGGTCGCCGGACTCGGGCAGCCGGCCGAGCTCGCGGACGAGGTAGCCGGCCACCGTCTCGTACGGGCCCTCGGGCAGGACGACGCCGGTCTCGTCGGAGAAGTCGGCGAGGTTCAGCATGCCGTCGAGCTCCATGCCGCCGCCGGCCAGCCGGCGGGTGGCGGTGGTGTCGAGGGCGTCGTACTCGTCGCGGATCTCGCCGATGACCTCCTCGACGAGGTCCTCCAGGGTGACGATGCCGGCGGTGCCGCCGTACTCGTCGACGACGATCGCCAGGTGGTGGCCCTCGCGGCGCATCTCGCCCATGGCCTCCAGCACCCGCTTGGTGGCGGGCAGCAGCTTGACCGGCCGGGTGAGGTCGCGCACCCGCACGGCCTTGGCGCCGCGGGCGCCGTAGAGGTCCCGGACGTGGACGAAGCCGGTGACGGAGTCGTAGGAGCCCTCGACGACCGGGTAGCGGGAGTGCGGGGCGGAGTCGGTCTCCGGGCGGACCTCGGAGACTAGGCGCTCGGCGTCGAGGAAGGTGACCTCGGTGCGGGGCTTCATCACCTCGCGCAGCTGGCGTTCGCCGGCCGCGAAGACGTCGTTGATCAGGGCGCGCTCGTCGCTGCCCAGCTCGGTGTTGGCGGCGACCAGGCCGCGCAGCTCCTCGGAGCTCATCGAGCCGCGGCCGGCCGTCGGGTCGCCGCCGAGCAGGCGCACCATCAGGTTGGTGGAGAGGCCGAGCACCCAGATCGCCGGGCGCAGCACCACCGACATGACGTCGACGACCGGGGCGGCGAGCACCGCGATGGAGTCGGCCCGCTGCAGCCCGATCCGCTTGGGGGTCAGCTCGCCGAGGACCAGCGAGGCGTAGCTGATGACCAGGGTGAGCCCGACCAGGGCGACGGTGTCGGCGAGTCCTTCGGAGAGGCCGAGGCGGACGAAGAGCGGGGCGACCTTGCCGGCCAGGGTGTCGGCGCCGAACGCGGCCGAGAGGAAGCCCATGCAGGTCACGCCGACCTGGACGGCGGCGAGGAAGCGGTTGGGGTCGGCCGCGAGGTGGGCGGCCCGGGCCGCGCGCCGGGTGCCGACCGCCTCCAGGGCGCGGATCTGGCCCTCGCGCAGCGAGATCAGCGAGATCTCGGCGACGTTGAACAGACCGCCCAGCATGATGAAGACGAGGACGAGCGCGGCGTCCTCGATGTTTTCGGTCACGGCAGGAGTGTAGAAGGACGGCCGGGCGCCCCCCGGGCACCCGGCCGTCCTTCCTGTGCGGGCCGCGTCGGCCGCGGGGCTCAGATGAGGCCGAGCTCCTGCACCGCGTCGCGCTCCTCGGCCAGCTCGTTGACGGAGGCGTCGATGCGGGCGCGGTCGAACTCGGAGAGCTCCAGGCCCTGGACGATCGTGAAGGTGCCGTTCTCGGTGGTGACCGGGAAGGAGGAGATCAGGCCCTCCGGCACGCCGTAGGAACCGTCGGAGACGATGCCCATGGAGGTCCAGTCGCCGGCCGGGGTACCGTTGACCCAGGTGTACACGTGGTCGATGGCGGCGTTGGCGGCCGAGGCGGCCGAGGACGCGCCGCGGACCTCGATGATCTCGGCGCCGCGCTTGGCGACCTTCGGGATGAAGAAGTCCTGGACCCAGGCCTGGTCGGAGCCGGTGGCCTCGAAGGCGGACTTGCCGGCGATCTCGGCGTGGAAGACGTCGGGGTACTGGGTGGCGGAGTGGTTGCCCCAGATGGTGACCTTCTTGACGTCCTCGACGGTGACGCCGGCCTTCTTGGCGAGCTGGGCAACGGCGCGGTTGTGGTCGAGGCGGGTCATCGCGGTGAAGCGCTCGGCCGGCACGTCCGGGGCGTTGCGCTGGGCGATCAGGGCGTTGGTGTTGGCCGGGTTGCCGACGACCAGGACCTTGATGTCGTCCGCGGCGTGGTCGTTGATGGCCTTGCCCTGGGGGCCGAAGATGCCGCCGTTGGCCTGCAGCAGGTCGCCGCGCTCCATGCCGGCGGTGCGCGGGCGGGCGCCGACCAGCAGGGCGACGTTGGCGCCGTCGAAGGCGGTGGCGGCCTGGTCGGTGATGGTGATGTCGCGCAGCAGCGGGAAGGCGCAGTCGTCGAGCTCCATCGCGACGCCCTCGGCGGCCTTCAGGCCCTGCGGGATCTCCAGGAGGCGGAGGTTCACCGGGACGTCGGCACCGAGCAGGTGGCCCGAGGCGATGCGGAAGAGCAGGGCGTAGCCGATCTGGCCGGCCGCTCCGGTAACGGTGACGTTGACGGGGGTGCGAGTCATTTCTACCTTCTCCAGCAAATCGCCAGGTGCCCCAGGCACGTCGGCGCACTGGAGCCGAGGATGATCTCTCGACGTCGAGAGACCTGCGTCAGGTTATCGCAAAGGCAAGGGTATGCCGCCTCGCCGGGCGTGGCTGTTGCGTCACACAGCGCGCGCCACGCCGTCGGGGCGGGGCGCGGGGCCGCCCGTCCCGCGACCGCCCCGCGCCCCCGCCGGGTCAGTGCCGGGGCCGGCCGACCAGCCGCCCGATGTCGTCCAGCCACGAGAGGTGCAGCCACGGATCGGGCTGCGCGACCAGGGTGAGCAGCACGATCACACCGCCGAGGAAGGTCAGCACGCCGACGTCGGTGAACCGGCTGCGCACCGCGAGCATGCCGACCTCGGGCAGGGCGGCGCGCAGGGCGGCGCCCAGCAGCAGGGCCAGGCCGACGATCAACAGGCCGATCTTGAAATCGGCGAACCAGATGACGGCGAGACCGAGCCCGGCCACCGCGAGGCAGAGCGTTATCGGCCACTGCCGCACCGGCAGCGAGTGGCCGCGCCCGAGCGCCGCGGCCGAGCCCTCCGGCGGCAGGGTGCCGGTGGTCTTCAGCGGACGGCGTCCGGTGCGGGGGGCGCGCACGACGGCCATCGGCTCAGCCGTCGGCGCGGCGCTCGGCCGCCTCGACAATGTTGTTGAGCAGCATGGCGCGGGTCATCGGGCCGACGCCGCCGGGGTTCGGGGAGATCCAGCCCGCGACCTCGGCCACGCCGGGGTGCACGTCGCCGACGATCTTGCCCTCGCTGCGGCTGACGCCCACGTCGAGGACGGCCGCGCCGGGCTTGACGTCGGCCGGCTTGACCAGGTGCGGCACACCGGCGGCGGCGATCACGATGTCGGCCTTGCGCAGGTGGTAGGCGAGGTCCCGGGTGCCGGTGTGGCAGAGGGTGACGGTGGCGTTCTCGCTGCGGCGGGTCAGCAGCAGGCCGATGGAGCGGCCGACGGTCACGCCGCGGCCGATCACGACCACCTCGGCGCCGTCGATCTCGACCTGGTGGCGGCGGAGCAGCTCGACGATGCCGAGCGGGGTGCACGGCAGCGGGCCCCGGATGCCGAGGGCGAGGCGGCCGAGCGAGGTCGGGTGCAGGCCGTCGGCGTCCTTGTCCGGGTCCATCAGCTCCAGGACGGTGTTCTGGTCGAGGCCCTTGGGCAGCGGCAGCTGCACGATGTAGCCGGTGCAGGCCGGGTCGGCGTTGAGCTCGCGGACGACGTCCTCGACGTCCTGCTGGGTGGCGGTGGCGGGCAGTTCGCGCTGGATGGAGGCGATGCCGACCTCGGCGCAGTCCTTGTGCTTGCCGTTGACGTACCAGCGGCTGCCCGGGTCGTCGCCGACCAGGACGGTGCCGAGGCCGGGGACGACGCCCCGCTCCTTGAGGGCCGCCACGCGGACGGCGAGTTCGGACTTGATCGCGGCGGCGGTGGCCTTGCCATCGAGAATCTGGGCAGTCATGGCCCCCATTGTCCCGGATCGGCGGAGGCGGACGCGCCGCGGGCCGGGCCGCCGCCCGGGGGCGCGGCCCTCGGTGTGCGCGCCGCCCCGGTGCCCCGGGCGGCCCGGCCGGCGCGCCTCCGGAACGAACCGCCGCAAAGGCGGGCAGGGCGTGCGCGGCCCGGTTGCGGTTGCGCCACAGTTGCGTCCGCGGGGCGGTCGCGGCTGGACAGCGCGCCGTGGTAACGACCACGATGGCCCGAGCAATCTCTGCTGCCCGCGTCCTGGTGACAGGCCATCGGGGACCACGGGGGACGATCGTCGGGGGAAGACCACAGTGAGCAATCCGTACCAGCCGGATCCTTACGGCGGCTACGGCCAGCCGCAGCAGCAGCCCTACGGCACGCCCGGGTACGGCGCACCGCAGTACCAGCAGCCCCAGCCGCAGCCCGGCTACGGCTACCCGCAGCAGCCCCAGCCGTACGCCCCGGCCGGCCCGGTGGTCGTCCAGGCGAACTCGCCGGCCACCGCGTCCGTGGTGCTGGGCTTCGTCGCCATCCTGACGTCCTGCTTCTACGGCGGCTTCCTCGGCCTGATCGGCCTCGGCGTCGGCATCGCCGGCCTGAACAAGTCGAACCAGACGGGCGTCGGCCGCAACGCGGCCATCGGCGGGATCGTGCTGAACGTCCTCGCGGTGCTGATCTCCATCGCGATCGTGGTCTTCTACTTCAGCGTCCAGCCGTGACCGTCGCCGCGCCCCCGTCCGCAGGTGCGCTGACGACCCGTTGGCGGCGGACCGCCGGCACGGTGTCGGGCGGGCTGATGCGGGTGCTGCTGCGCGGAGCCGGCGGCGCGGTCGCCGCGGTCGCGGTGGCCCAGCTGCACGACGCCCACGACCCCGGCGTGCTCTGCCTGCTGCGCCGCTTCACCGGCATCCCCTGCCCGGCCTGCGGCAGCACCACCGTCTTCATCGAGGCCGGACACGGCAACTGGGCGGCCGCGCTGGCCGCCAACCCGGTCACCGTGGTGGCCGCGCTCGCGCTGCTGCTCGCACCGCTCGGCCCGGGGCGCTGGTGGTGGGAGCTGTCGAACAAGCGGCGCAACGCGGTGATCGGCGCCGCCTTACTGCTGGCCTGGACGTGGCAGCTGAACCGACTCGGCATCTCGCGTCCCTGAAGTCCGCGGGACCTGACGGGCATTGACCTCCCGATGTCAGGCCCCTCCGCTAGTGTCCCATCCGGTCGGTGCCTCAACTGCCCGTCCGTCCCAGGGTTTTCCTGCAGTTCCGTCCACACTCCTTCCTGCCCGGAGGCATTCGATGAGCTACCCGCCCGACCCGAACAACCCGTACAGCCAGCAGCCGCCCGCGCCGGGCTACGGCTACCCGCAGCAGGCCCCGCCGCCCGCGCCGGGCTACGGCTACCCGCAGCAGGCCCCGCCGCCGGCCCCCGGCTACGGCGCCCCCGGCGGCTACGGCATCCCGCCGCAGCCGGGCCCGTACGGCAACGCGGCCCAGGTGCAGCAGTTCTACGCGGGCTGGGGTTCGCGGGTGGCGGCGTACATCGTCGACTACCTGATCGTCGGCGTGCCCGCCGGCATCTTCTACGGCATCGGTGCCGCGGTCGGCATCTCCAAGGCGGAGTGCACCACCGACCCGACCACCTACACCTACAGCTGCACCGGCGGCGGCGTCTCCGGCGCCGGCATGGCCATCATGGCCATCGGCTGGCTGCTGGCGATCGCGGGCGGCCTGTGGCTGATCCACCGCGAGGGCACCACCGGCCAGACCCCGGGCAAGAAGATGGTCAACATCCGCGTCCTGCGCGAGGCCGACGGCCAGCCGCTGGGCTTCGGCATGGCCTTCGTCCGCAAGATCTGCCACGCCGTCGACGGCATCTGCTGCCTCGGCTACCTGTGGCCGCTGTGGGACGCCAAGAAGCAGACCTTCGCCGACAAGATCATGAGCTCGGTGGTCGTCAAGTCCCAGTGATCGGCCCTCCCGCCGGCCGCAACGCCGAAGGCCCCCCCCCCCCCGCGGGTTGGGGGGGGTCGCGCGGGTCGGGGCAAGGGGATGAGA
>NZ_JBFBDW010000024.1:0-35738 GCF_040683455.1 Kitasatospora sp. NPDC093679 | reverse complement strand
GCCCCCGCACTCCGAGGAGTGCGGGGGCCTTCGGCGTTGCGGATCAGTGGAAGAAGTGCCGGGTGCCGGTGAGGTACATCGTGACGCCGGCCTTGGCGGCGGCCGCGACCACCTCTTCGTCGCGGATCGAACCGCCGGGCTGCACCACGGCCTTCACACCGGCGGCGACCAGGATCTCCAGGCCGTCCGCGAACGGGAAGAAGGCGTCCGAGGCGGCGTAGGAGCCCTGCGCGCGCTCACCGGCCCGCTCGACCGCGAGCTTGCAGGAGTCCACCCGGTTGACCTGGCCCATGCCGACGCCGACCGAGGCGCCGCCCTTGGCGAGCAGGATCGCGTTGGACTTGACGGCCCGGCAGGCCCGCCAGGCGAAGGCGAGCTCGGCGAGCTCGGCCTCGGAGAGCGCCTCGCCGGTCGCCAGCGTCCAGGTCGACGGGTCGTCACCGGCCGCGTCCACCCGGTCGACCTGCTGCAGCAGCGCGCCGCCGCTGATCCGGCGGACCTCCAGCGCGTCGGCGGGCGCCTCGGGCGCGCGCAGCACGCGCAGGTTCTTCTTCTTGGTCAGCACCTCCAGGGCGCCGTCCTCGTAACCGGGGGCGACGACGACCTCGGTGAAGATCGGGGCGATCTGCTCGGCCAGCTCGACGGTGACCGGGCGGTTGACCGCGATGACGCCGCCGTACGCGGAGACCGGGTCGCACTCGTGCGCCTTGCGGTGGGCCTCGGCGACGTCCGTGCCGATCGCGATGCCGCACGGGTTGGCGTGCTTGATGATCGCGACGGCCGGCTCGGCGTGGTCGTACGCGGCGCGGCGCGCGGCGTCGGTGTCCATGTAGTTGTTGTAGGACATCTCCTTGCCGTGCAGCTGCTCGGCGCCCGCCAGGCCGCCGGTGCCGTCGGTGTAGAGCGCCGCCTGCTGGTGCGGGTTCTCGCCGTAGCGCAGGACGTTCTGGCGCTCCCAGGTGGCGCCGAGGAAGGCGGGGAAGGACTCCTCCGACTCCGTGTAGCCGGACTCCTCGAACCAGGAGGCCACGGCCACGTCGTACGCGGCGGTGTGCGCGAAGGCGGCGGCGGCCAGGCGCTTGCGGGTCAGCAGGTCGAAGCCGCCGCCCTTGACCGCGCCGAGCACGTCGTCGTAGCGGGCCGGGTCGACGACCACGGCGACCGAGGGGTGGTTCTTGGCTGCGGCGCGGACCATCGACGGACCGCCGATGTCGATCTGCTCGACGCACTCGTCCGGGGTGGCGCCGGAGGCGACGGTGGCGGTGAACGGGTAGAGGTTCACCACGACCAGGTCGAACGGCTCGACACCCAGCTCGGCGAGCTGCGCGCGGTGCGACTCCAGGCGGAGGTCCGCGAGGACGCCGGCGTGCACCCGCGGGTGCAGGGTCTTGACCCGGCCGTCCAGGCACTCGGGGAAGCCGGTCAGCTCGGAGACCTCGGTCACCGGGACGCCCGCGGCGGCGATCCGGCCCGCGGTGGAGCCGGTGGACACGATCGCGACCCCGGCGGCGTGCAGCCCCTGGGCCAGCTCCTCCAGTCCGGTCTTGTCGTAGACGCTGATCAGCGCGCGGCGGATCGGGCGTACGTCCTCGGAGACGGGGGGCGTGCTGTGGGCGGCGCTCATGCCGGAATCCATACCTTTCGGTCTTCGATGCGGTGGCCTTCGCGGGCCAGCCGGCCCACGACCTCGACGAGCAGCGTGCGCTCGACAGTCTTGATGCGCTCGTGCAGCGCTTCGCCGCCATCGGCGTGGTCGGCGTCGAGGACCTCCACGACGCCCTGCGCGATGATCGGCCCGGTGTCCACGCCGGCGTCGACCAGGTGAACGGTGCAGCCGGTGACCTTCACGCCGTAGGCGAGGGCGTCCGGCACGCCGTGCGCGCCGGGGAAGGCCGGCAGCAGGGCGGGGTGGGTGTTGACGATCCGGCCGGCGAAGGCGCCGATGAACTCCGGACCGAGGATCTTCATGAAGCCCGCGGTCACCACCAGGTCGGGCTCGTACCCGGCGACCGAGGCGGTCAGCGCGGCGTCCCAGGCGGCCCGGTCGGCGTGGTCGGCGATCCGGTGGACGAAGGTCGGGATGCCGGCGGCCTCGGCCCGCTTCAGGCCGGCGATGTCGGTGCGGTCCGCCCCGACGGCGAGGATCACCGCGCCGTAGGCCGGGTCCTGCACCGCGTCGATCAGCGCCTGGAGATTGGTGCCGGAACCCGAGACCAGGACCACCAGACGGGCCGGTCCGGGCGTGCGCGGCGGAAAGACTTGGGCGGAAGCGGCGGCCACTGCGCGAATCTCCGTACGTCGTGTCGCCCGCTGGTACGTCCACCGTCGGTGGGGCCACTACGGGCGGCGGCAGGTCGAGCCGGACGGCACCGCCGGGGCGTCTCCGCTGCGCTGCGGGGGCCCGGGGGAACCGCTGTGGACTGCTGACCGTCACCACGATAACGGCTGGTCGAAGGCGTTCCGTCACCAGCAGACCACGCTACGCGCGTAGTTGAGACACGGATCTCGCCGTACGGTGCCGCAGCCGGACACGGACCGGCGGTCCGCGGGCGCCTCGGCGGGCTCGGGTGGGTGGCGGGTGGACGGGCGACGTGCGGGTGGGCAACGTGCGTGCGGGTGGGTGGGAGGTGTGCGAGGGGGTAGGAGGGGGTGCGTCGCCGCGGCGGGACGGCGGCGCCGGAGGCGGTGCTGCGGGGCGGTCGGTGCGGCGGGCGGCAGGGCCCGGCACGGCCCGCGGGCCCACCCGGCAGGGCGGCGCAGAGCCCGTACCGCCCTGCGGGATCATTGGAGGCGCGGACCGCTCCCGGAGCGGCCCGACGCCCCCCGGACGAGAAGGAATGGCCGACACCATGAGCAGCGGAGACGACACCGGCGAGCGCAACCCGTTCGCGCCGCCGCCGGCGGATGCCCCCGACCGGCCGTGGCAGCCGCGCGCTCCGCAGCAGCCCCCCACCGAGCGGCCGGAGGACGGCGACCGGGACGACGACCGGGTGCCGCCGCCGCACCCGTGGAGCCCGGGATACCGCGGCGGATGGTCCGAGCCGCAGCAGCCCCGCTTCGACCCGACCGACCCGGTGCAGCGGCGCGCCCGCTACGCGCTGAGCGCCGGCATGGCCGGCCTGTTCTGCGCGATCACCGGCATGCGGTACCTCGCGCTGCTGCTCGGTGCACTGGCGCTGTACTGGGGGATCAGCGCGCTGCGGGCCGAGCGTCCGGCGTCGGCCGCCTCCCCCGCCCCGCACGCCGCGGCCGGCGGCAACCCGCACGCCCTCGGCACCGCCCGGGTCGGCGGCTGGGCCCAGCCGCAGCCCACCCGGCCGCAGGTGCCCGCCGCGCTCGGCGGACTGCTGACGGGCGGTGTCGCCCTGATCTTCACGCTGTCCGTCTTCGGCGTCCAGCTCTACTACCACGACTACGTGACCTGCGTGAACGACGCCCTGACCAACGAGGCGGCGCAGAGCTGCGACAACCTCGCCCCGGACGTCATCACCCAGCTGACCAACCCCGGCAGCCGCTGACGCCGGGTGCCTCGGGGGCGGGGTGCGGTTCGCGCGCCCGCGGGTTCGGCGTGCCCCGCAGCGCGGGGTGCGCCCGTCCCGGGGTTGCGCAGTTCCCCGCGCCCCTGCTGCGTGCTTCACCCGAACCCGCCAGGTAAGCCCGTCCCGGGGTTGCGCAGTTCCCCGCGCCCCTGTTTCGGGTGGCCCGTCAGGTGTCGTCGGGGCGGAGGGCGGCGAGGCGGGTGACGGCGTCGTGGAGGGTGCGGCGCAGGCGGGGGCAGCGGGCGGCGGTGGACCAGGCGGTGAGGCGGGCCGTCGCCGGGGTCGGCGGGAGGGCCCGGTCGGCCGTGCGGGTGAGCAGCCAGCGGGCGAGCAGGGCTCCGGGCGGCACGACGGCGGCGGACCAGCCCGCGGCGGTCAGGGCGGCCTGCCAGGGGACGGGGCCCAGGGCGGCCATCCGTCCGGCCCCGAGTGCGCCTCCGGCGGACCAGGAGGCCGCCGCGGCGGCGGCCGAGACCGTGAGCACGGCGGCGAACGCGACCAGTGCGGTACCGGCCGGGTGCCAGGGGCGGCTGGTGCCGCGGCCTGCGGCGGCCCGTCCGAGCAGCAGGGCCGGCACGACGCCCACGAGCAGGGGCAGGACCGCCAGGACGGCCTGACCGGCGGCGCCGGGGCCGTCGGTCGGGAGGAGCGCGAAGAGCGGGAACTCGGGCACCGCGCCCAGGTGGGTGGCCACCGGTGAGACGGTGGTGCCGGTGCCGACGGCGAAGCCCGGCCCCAGCGCGTAGGCGGCGGCCCAGAGCACGGCGTTCGGCAGCAGCAGGGTGCAGGCGAGGAGGAGTCCGAGGACGCCCGCGGGGCCGTCCGCGAGGCCGGCGGCGGTGCTGCCCGCGGTGCCGAGGGCGACGGCGGTGGTGAGCAGGAGTCCCCCGGCGGCGAGCAGGCCGAGCAGCCAGCTGCCCGCGGTGCCACGCAGGGCTGCGGTGGCGTCCCGCGGCGGCGCCCAGTCCGCGGCCGCCCAGGTGCGGAGCCGGTCGGCGAGCACGGCCGGCAGGAGGGCCGGCGGGCCCGGCTGCGCGTGGCCGTGGCCGGCCAGGACTCCCCAGGCCAGGCCGGCGGCGGTGACGGCCGCGACGACGGGGAGGTCGGTGACAGGGTCGGCGGCCAGGACGGCTTCGCTGCCGCTGCACTCGGCGACGGCCAGTGCGGCCACCGCGAGGTATCCGATGCCCAGCGGCAGGGCGGACCGCCAGGCTCCCGTGCCGTGCGGGGCGCGTGCCCCGGCCCTGGCCCCCGCGCGGCGGAGCAGGCCGGCGCTGACGGCGGTGAGCAGCAGCGGGGTGAGGGTGAAGGGTGCACCGCCCGGACCGCGGGTGAGCGGTGCCCCGTGGCCGAGCAGCCAGAGGGCGCAGGCGAGCCGGAGGGCGCCGCGGGCGGTGACGTCGCCGTACGGGGTGAGCACCCAGAGCCCGAGGACGGGGACGGCGATCACGGAGAGGGCGAGGAGGGCCGTTCGGGCGCCGACGAGCAGGTCGGCGAACGGGGAGCGGGAGCCCAGATCGTCGGGCAGGCCCAGGATCGGACGGCCCATCAACTGCGTCATGGGCCACATGCTCCCAAGATCACCCGTTGCGCCCCGTGAAGCGGCGAACCTTCGCCGTGTCCCGGATTATTTGCTTATGTGCCTTATTCGACTCTGCAGCCGCCGCGGGGAGCCGCGGTGACCGCACCTTCGAAGGCCGACCGGGCCGGGGACGACCCCACCGGCCCGACCACCGCTGCCCGACCGCCCGCCGCGGCCCCGTCGGACCGGGCGCGGCAGGACGCCGCCCGGCTGCTGCAGCGGCTGACCCCGCGTGAGGCGCAGGTCGTCGCCCGGATGGCGGAAGGGGACGACGACCGGGCCGTCGCCGCCGCGCTCGGCATCGCCCCCGCGACCGTCCGCAAGCACCTCAACCGGGCGATGCGGAAGCTGGGGGTCGGCTCGCGCGCCGAGGCCGCCCGCCTGGCCGCCCTGCTGGGGACGCCCGGGGCCGCCGCTGAACCCACCCCTCCGGCACCCCCGGAAACCCCCGGGGCGGCCGTGCCGACCGGGCCCACCGAGCCCGGCCCGGTGCCGGCCGCGGCCGCGGTCGGACCCTCGCCGCCGACGCCGGAGGAGCACCCGCGGACGCCGGACGGGCCCCGGTCGCCCGAGGAGCCCGAGCCGTCGCGGGCCCGCCCGCAGGAGCAGCCGTCCGCTCCGCTCCCCCGCCCGCCGCTGGCCGGGGCGCCGCCCCGCCGCCGGCCGGAGTTCGCCGCGTTCAGTGCGGCCGTGCACGCCCGGCTGGTGCAGCAGACCTTCCTGGTCACCGGATCGCCGCACCGGGCGGCCCGCAGTGTGCGGATCGCCCTGGGGGCGGCGGCGCTGCGGTGGGACGAGGTGGCGGAGCTGCCGGACCCGGAGGGCTGGGTCCGGGCGGCGGCGTTCGAGTCGGCGCTGTCGCCGTGGCGGCGGGGCGGTCCCCGTCGTGCGGGCAGGCACCACCTGCCGCACCGGAGGATCAAGGTGAAGGGCGAGCGGGCCCGCCGCCGGCCGGACGAGAACCGTCCGACCGCCCGGGACCGGGCGCTGCTCACCGCGATGCACCGGCTGACCCGGCCGCAGCGCCGGGCGGTGGTGCTGCACGACGCGGTGGGCCTGCCGGTGGCGGCGGTGGCGGAGGAGGTGGAGTCCAGCACGGCGGCGGCCGCGGGGCGGGTCCTGGCGGCGCGCGAGGAGCTGTCCCGGACGGTGCCGGAGGTGGTCGGTGCCGACCCGTCGGCGCCGGGGTTCGGCCCGGCGCTCGGCGCGCTGCTGTTCGAGGCGGCGGTGCGGGCCTGCCCGTCGCCGCGGGCGCCCTCGCCGGCCCGGCTCGCCGCCGGGGGCCGCCGCCGGGCGCACGCGGTCACCGGCGCGGCGGGGCTGCTGGTGCTCGGCACGGCCGGCGCGATGGTCGTCACCCTGGTGGTCGGCGGGCCCGACGACACGGCCCGCCGGGCCCGGCCGGCGGCGGCGCCGCAGACGGAGGCGTCCCCGCCGCCGGAGGTGTGCTCCGCGGCCGGTACGGGCAGTTCGGGTCCGGCCGCGCCAGGCCGCGAGCCGGGGCTGCGGAGCCCCTGGTGCAGTCCGACGGCCCCGCGGCCGGGAGCGGCCCCGAGCGCGGCGGCGGACGGCGGCGCGGGCCTCCCGGACGGGGACACGCCGTCCACGGCCCCGCAGGACGGGGCGGACGGGACGAGCGGCCCGGGCGACGGGACGGTGACCGAGGGCGCGCCCCCGCACGACGGGCAGCCGGTGACCGGTCCCGTGGCGCTGACCCGGCCCGCGGACGCGCTGCCGGTCCCGGTGCCGTGCGCGCCGCTGTGGCCCTGCGCGACGCTCGCCCCGGCGGACGTCCCCCGGCTGCTCCCCTGAGCCGGGAAGCGGCCCGGGAACGACCCGGGGAGCCGGGAGAAGACGGCGAGGGCGCCGCGGACGGATGTCCGCGGCGCCCTCGCACGTGGCGTCGGCCCTGGGGCCTGCCGGGGCCTTACTTGACGGTCGCGAAGAGCTCGCGGGCCAGGCGGGCGGTCTCGGACGGCGTCTTGCCGACCTTGACGCCGGCGGCCTCGAGGGCCTCCTTCTTCGCCTGGGCGGTGCCGGAGGAGCCGGAGACGATGGCGCCGGCGTGGCCCATGGTCTTGCCCTCGGGCGCGGTGAAGCCCGCGACGTAGCCGACGACCGGCTTGGTGACGTGCTCGGCGATGAAGGCCGCGGCACGCTCCTCGGCGTCGCCGCCGATCTCACCGATCATCACGATGACCTCGGTCTCCGGGTCCTCCTGGAACGCCTTGAGGGCGTCGATGTGGGTGGTGCCGATGACGGGGTCGCCACCGATGCCCACGGCCGAGGAGAAGCCCAGGTCACGCAGCTCGTACATGAGCTGGTAGGTCAGGGTGCCGGACTTGGAGACCAGGCCGATCTTGCCCGGGCCGGTGATGTCGGCGGGGATGATGCCCGCGTTCGACTGTCCGGGGGAGATCAGGCCGGGGCAGTTCGGGCCGATGATCTGGGTCTTGCCGCCCTTGGCACCGGCGTACGCCCAGAAGGCGGCCGAGTCGTGGACCGGCACGCCCTCGGTGATGACGACCGCGAGGCCGATCTCGGCGTCGATCGCCTCGACGACGGCGTCCTTGGTGAACTTCGGCGGGACGAAGATGACGGTGACGTCGGCACCGGTCTTCTCCATGGCCTCGGCGACGGAGCCGAAGACGGGCACCTCGGTGCCGTCGACGTCGACCGTGGTGCCGGCCTTGCGCGGGTTCACACCGCCGACGATCTGGGTGCCGGAGGCGAGCATGCGGCGGGTGTGCTTCATGCCCTCGGAGCCGGTCATGCCCTGGACGATGACCTTGCTGTCCTTGGTAAGGAAGATAGCCATGTGAAAGTCCCCTTCCTTACTTGGCGTTGGCCAGCTCGGCGGCGCGGTCGGCCGCACCGTCCATGGTGTCCACCTGCTGAACGAGCGGGTGGTTGGCGTCGGTCAGGATCTTGCGACCCAGCTCGGCGTTGTTGCCGTCCAGGCGGACGACGAGCGGCTTGGTGACGGCCTCGCCCTTCTCCTCGAGGAGGGCCAGGGCCTGCACGATGCCGTTGGCGACCGCGTCGCACGCGGTGATGCCGCCGAAGACGTTGACGAAGACCGACTTGACGTCGGCGTCGCCCAGGATGATCTCCAGGCCGTTCGCCATGACCTCGGCGGAGGCGCCGCCACCGATGTCGAGGAAGTTGGCGGGCTTCACGCCGCCGTGGTTCTCACCGGCGTAGGCGACCACGTCGAGGGTGCTCATGACGAGGCCCGCGCCGTTGCCGATGATGCCGACCTGGCCGTCGAGCTTGACGTAGTTGAGGCCCTTGGCCTTGGCCGCGGCCTCCAGCGGGTTCGCGGCGGCCTTGTCCTCGAGCGCCTCGTGCTCCGGCTGGCGGAAGTCGGCGTTCTCGTCCAGCGAGACCTTGCCGTCGAGCGCGATGATCTTGCCCTCGCCGGACTTGATCAGCGGGTTGACCTCGACGAGGAGCGCGTCCTCGGCGATGAAGACCTTCCAGAGCTGCTGGAGGACCTCGGCGACCTGGTCGGCGACGTCGGCCGGGAACTTCGCGGCGGCGACGATCTCGGCGGCCTTCTCCGGGGTGCAGCCCTCGTTGGCGTCGACCGGGATCTTCGCGAGCGCGTCGGGGTTCTCCTCCGCCACGACCTCGATCTCGACACCGCCCTCGACGCTGGCCATCGCCAGGAAGGTGCGGTTCGTGCGGTCCAGCAGGAACGAGACGTAGTACTCGTCCTTGATGTCCGCGGTCTGGGCCAGCATCACCTTGTGGACGGTGTGGCCCTTGATGTCCATGCCGAGGATGGCCTCGGACTTGGCGACGGCGTCCGCCGGGTCGGAGGCGAGCTTGACGCCGCCGGCCTTGCCTCGGCCGCCGACCTTCACCTGAGCCTTGACGACGGCGCGGCCGCCGAAGCGCTCCGCGATGGCGGCAGCGTCTGCGGCGTTCTCGATGACATCGCCGTCAAGCACGGGCACACCGTGCTTGGCGAAGAGGTCCCTCGCCTGGTACTCGAACAGGTCCACGTGTTTGTCCTTGTTCGTGGTCGCGGATTGTGTCTCTTCGAGCGTGCCACGGCAGGATCTTCGCTGCGGGTCGTCGGGGCTGCGCGGGTACGCAGAGCTACGGCCTTGCGGTCCGTACAGCGCCGGGCGCACCGTCAATCAACACGCGCGTCACGTCCGTGTGGCAGGTTATCCCCGTACGACGGGCGTGTTTCGCCCGTGGCGGGGTCGGGCTTGGTGAGAACCGTCACAACGGGTGCACCCGGCAGGCCGGGAGCCGGTCTCTCATCGACAATGCCGATGCCGTGAGATGCGGACATCCCGCACCCGAACGGGTGAGGCGGCTCAACCGTTGTCCGGCACCGGCAGCGGGCGCTTCTCGATCGCCGCGGCCATGATCTCCGGGAAGACGTCCGGCGTGCAGGCGAAGGCCGGGGCGCCGAGCTCCGCCAGGGCCGCGGCGTGCGCACGGTCGTAGGCGGGGGCGCCCTCGTCGGAGAGCGCGAGCAGGGCGATGAACTGCACCCCCGCCGCCTTCATCGCGGCGACCCGCTTGAGCATCTCGTTGCGGATGCCCCCCTCGTACAGGTCGCTGATCAGCACCACGATCGTCTCGGACGGCCGGGTGATCCTCGACTGGCAGTAGGCGAGGGCGCGGTTGATGTCGGTGCCGCCGCCGAGCCGGGTCGCGAACAGCACGTCCACCGGGTCGCTCAGCTGCTCGGTCAGGTCGACGACGGAGGTGTCGAAGACGACCAGCCGGGTGTCCAGGCTGCGCATCGACGCCAGCACCGCGCCGAACACCGCCGAGTGCACCACCGACGCCGCCATCGAACCGGACTGGTCGATGCAGAGGACGACGTCCTTCTTCACCGCGCGCTGCGCCCGGGCGTAGCCGATCAGCCGCTCCGGGACGACGGTGCCGGTGCCGTCCGGGCCCGCCTCGGGCAGGTAGTTCTTGAGGTTGGCGCGGATGGTGCGGTTCCAGTCGATGTCCCGGTGCCGGGGGCGGTTCACCCGGGCGGAGCGGTCGAGCGCGCCGCCGAGGGTCGCCCGGGTGCGGTCGGCGAGGCGGCGCTCCAGGTCGGCCACCACCTTGCCGACCACCGCCCGGGCCGTCTCCCGGGTGGTCTCCGGCAGGGCGTGCTTGAGCGAGAGCAGGGTGCCGACCAGGTGGACGTCCGGCTCCACGGCCTCCAGCATCTCCGGCTCCAGCAGCAGCCGGTCCAGGCCGAGCCGGGAGATCGCGTCCTGCTGCATCAGCTGGACGACCGTGGTCGGGAAGTACTCGCGGATGTCGCCGAGCCAGCGGGCCACCTGCGGCGCCGAACCACCGAGGCCGGCACTGCGCGCGGCGCCGCGGCCGCCCTCGGCGTCCGTCCCGCGGTAGAGCGCGGCGAGCGCGCCGTCCATGGCGGCGTCCCGCCCGCTCGGGCGGTGGCCCGTGCCGTCGGCCTCGCCGCCGAGCACCATCCGCCAACGGCGCAGCCGCTCGTCGGCCGGGTCCAGCGGAGCGCGGGTGGCGGTCATGGGTGCTCCTCGGGTGCGCGTACGGGTGCAGGTGCGGGTACGGACGGGCGGGGCTGCCGGAGCCCGGGCGGGCGGCGCGGTGACGGCGTCCCAACAGCCATGCAACCAGCCGGGACTGACATGGCGGCGGGCTCCGGGGCGGCCCGCCGGTCAGGTGTTGCGGCCGGTGGGCTGGCGCGGGATGCGGGGCAGCAGCGGCGCCGTCGTCACGTCCGGCAGGCCGAGCAGGAGGGCGAGGACGGGCAGGACGGCGTCCGCCCGCTGCTCGTCGAGCTCCTCGGGCGGGGCGGCCGCGGCGGCCGCGCCGGTGCCGAGCGGGCCGGCCGCGGCGCGCTCGCCGATGGTGCGGCGCACGCCCGCCTCCAGGCCGGAGAAGGTGCGGCGCAGCACAGGCAGCAGGTCGATCAGGGTGTCGCCGGGGACGCCGGTGAGCCAGTCGTCGAGGAGGCCGAGCAGGGCGGTGTCGTGCAGCAGCAGGGCGCCGCCACCGGCCAGGAAGCCCTCGATCCAGCCGGCCGCGTCGGCGGGGGCGCCGGCCGGGGAGAGCACCAGGCCCATCCGGCGGCCGGCCTCCGCGGAGTCGAGCCGGCCCTCGTCGAGGAGCAGCCGGACGGCGCGGCCGCGCAGCAGGCCGGGCACGCCGGTGGTGGGGCCGCCGGAGGGCTCGCGGGCGGCGAGGGAGTGCAGGGCGGCGGCCCACCGCTCGGCGGGGTGGTCGCCCGGGCCGTCACCGGCGGCGGGCGGTAGCAGGCCGACGGCGGCGTGGACGGCATCGAGGTGGGCGCGCATGGCGGCGGCGCCGTCGGCGTCGAGCCCGGTGCAGGCGGGCGGCAGGCCGACGCCGATCCGCTCGGCGAGGCCGCGGGCGACGCCGTCGAGGGCGGTGGCGTCGGTGCCGCGGACGTCCCCGTAGCGCAGCGCGCGGACGAGGGCGGGCAGGGCGGCGGCGAGGTGCGCCACGTCGGTGTCCAGGGCGGCCCGGTCGGCGAGGGCCCGCATGACGGCGGGCAGGGCGCCGGTGAGGCCGGCGAGCAGGCACTGCTCGACGAGGCCGGTGAGGTCGGCGAGGTCGGTGGCGTCGGCGGCCTGCCGGGCGGCCTTGCCGCAGGCCGCGTCCTCGACGGTGGTGCCCCAGTGGGCGGCCTCGACGACGCGGACGGCGTACTCGGGCTCCCAGTACAGCCGCCAGGTCTCCCGGAAAGTGCCGGTGGAGTTGACGGCGGAGCGGGCCGGGGCGCCCCAGTCGATGCCGAGCAGCCGCAGCCGGTGCAGCAGGCGGGAGCGCTCGGCGTCGAGGTCCTTGCGCAGGTCGAGGACGAGCTCCCGCTCGGCGGCCTCCGGCTTGAGGCGCAGGCTGCGCTGGAGGCGGGCGAGGTCGCGCTGGAGCGGGACGGCGGGGGCGCCGTCCGGGACCTCGCCGAGGGCGTCGCCGACCACCAGCCGGTCGTGGACGAGGGCCAGGGTGACGTCGGAGCCGTCGCACATCACGGACCGGACGGCGTCGAGGGTCTCGCCGAGGCCGGCGAGCGGGCGGCCGCGGAGCACGGCGAGCGTCTCGGCGAGCCGGACGGCCTCGATGACGTGCGCGGAGGAGACCGGGTGGTCCTCGGCGCGGAGCAGGTCGGCGATGCCGGTCATCCAGCGGGTGACCGGCCGGTCGGGGCTGGTGAAGAGGTGGTGGTACCAGCCGGGCGAGTCGATGCCGGCGCCGTAGCCGGTGTGCTGGGCGAGCCGGCGGTGCGTCCAGGGCACCCAGGTGATCCGGGTCTTCACCTTGGGCAGGCCGGCGAGCAGGGCGCGGTCGTGGGCGACGGTGGGCATGGTCTGCAGGGCGGGGACGTGCCAGGCGCCGCAGACCACCGCGATCCGCCGGTGGCCGGCCCGGCGGGCGGCGCGGATCTGCTGGCGCATGTACGCCTCGCGCAGGTCGTCGCGGCGGGCGCGCGGCCCGGCCGGGGCGGTCTCGCGCAGCGCGGTCATGGCCTCGGCGACCGCGGCGAAGGGGGCGAGGGCGTCCCCGTCGGGGGCGCGGTGCTCGACGACGTCCTCCCACCAGCGCTCGGGGTCGTCGTGGCCGGCGGCCTCGGCGAGGGCGGCGATCGGGTCGCCGATGCCGCCCTCCGCCTCCGCCGCCTCGCCGGACGTGCCCCCCGGCACGCCCGACGGGGCTTCGGCGAGTGCGAAGGTGTGCGCCGCGGGCAGGTCGACGAAGCGGACCGGGACGTCGTGGTCGGCGGCGTACCGCAGGGCCACCCATTCGGGCGAGAACACGGCGAACGGCCAGAAGGCGGCCCTGGCAGGGTCGTCGACGACGTGGGCGAGCAGGGCGACCGGCGGCTGCATCTCCTTGTCCGCGGCGAGCGCGGCGATCGCGTCGGCCTCCGGCGGGCCCTCGATCAGCACCGCGTCGGGCTTCAGCTGCTCCAGGGCGGCGGCCACCGCGCGGGCGGAGCCGGGCCCGTGGTGGCGGACGCCGAGCAGGGTGACCTCTGCGCTCATGGTCGTGGACCTCGCTCTCGGATGGTTCTCTCGGTGGGCTGGGGCCGCGGCGGCCGGGTCAGTGCGCGTGCTCGCGGGCGGCGCGGTAGAAGTCCTTCCAGCCGTCCCGCTCGCGGAGGACGCCCTCGACGTACTCGTGCCAGACCGTGCGGTCGGCGACCGGGTCGCGGACGACGGCGCCGACGATGCCGGCCGTGACGTCACCGGCGCGGAGCATGCCGTCGCCGAAGTGGGTGGCGAGGGCGAGGCCGTTGGTGAGCACCGAGATCGCCTCGGCGGTGGAGAGGGTGCCGCTGGGCGTCTTGACCTTGGTGCGGCCGTCGGCGGTGACGCCGGAGCGCAGCTCGCGGAAGACGGTGACGACGCGGCGGATCTCCTCGGCGCCGGTGGGCAGCTCGGGCAGGTCGAGGGAGCGGCCGAGCTGGTTGACCCGGCGACCGACGATGTCGACCTCCTCGTCGAGCGTGGCGGGCAGCGGCAGCACGACGGTGTTGAAGCGGCGGCGCAGCGCGGAGGAGAGGTCGTTGACGCCGCGGTCGCGGTCGTTGGCGGTGGCGATCAGGTTGAAGCCGCGGACGGCCTGCGTCTCGTCGCCGAGCTCCGGCACCGGCAGGGTCTTCTCGGACAGGATGGTGATCAGGCTGTCCTGGACGTCGGCCGGGATGCGGGTGAGCTCCTCGACGCGGGCGATCTTGCCGTCGGCCATCGCCCGCATGACCGGGGAGGGCACCAGGGCCTGCCGGCTGGGGCCGTTGGCGAGCAGCTGGGCGTAGTTCCAGCCGTAGCGGACGGCCTCCTCGGGAGTGCCGGCGGTGCCCTGGACGAGCAGGGTGGAGTCGCCGCTGACGGCGGCCGCGAGGTGCTCGGAGACCCAGGTCTTGGCGGTGCCGGGCACGCCGAGCAGCAGCAGGGCCCGGTCGGTGGCCAGGGTGGTGACGGCGACCTCGACCACCCGGCGCGGGCCGATGTACTTGGGGGTGATCACGGTGCCGTCGGGCAGCGTGCCGCCGAGCAGGTAGGTGGCGACGGCCCAGGGCGAGAGCCGCCAGCGGGCGGGACGGGGGCGGTGGTCGGCGGCGGCGAGCGCGGCGAGCTCGGCGGCGAAGGCGTCCTCGGCGTGGAGGCGGAGGACTTCACTCGTACGGGTGGTCGTCTCGGTGGTCATCGACATCTCCTGGGTACGGCCGCCGGGCATGGCTGTGGCAGGGTGCGGGCAGGGCGCGGGGACGGGTGCGCGGCGGACGGGACGGCCGCGGGCGGCCCGCCGGAACGCGGTGCGGCAGGGCCGGGACGGGCTTCTCCGTACGCCCTTCCGGCCTGCTGGAACCACCATGCACGAGCCCACTGACAAGCCGGGACGCCACGATGACCGGCCGTCAGTTCGACCGGACCGGATGTCAGTGGCCCGTCCTAGCGTCGTCGGCATGGAGGAACGCTGGAGCAACGAACACGTCCTGTCGCTCGCGCTGGACCAGGCGTCGCTGAAGGCGGCCGGCAAGCTGTCCGCGCCCGCGCCGTGGTCGGACGCGGGCTGGGGCGGCGGCGCGCTGTGGGGCACCTGCAAGGGCAGCGGGAAGACGCCGTACTTCCCCTGCGTCGACCTCTCCGGGCCGGCGTACAAGTGCACCTGCCCCAGCCGGAAGTTCCCGTGCAAGCACGTGCTCGGCCTGCTGCTGCTGTGGAGCGCCGGCTCCCCGGCGGTCGCGGAGGCGGCGGCGCAGCCGGAGTGGGTGGCCGAATGGCTGGCCAGACGTCAGGGCGCCGCCGAGCAGCGGGCCGTCCGGCAGCAGGAGCGCCGGGAGTCCTCCGCGGACGACCCGGCCGCGCGCCGGCGGGCCGCCCAGCGCGCCGCCCGGGTCGCCGCCGGCGCGCAGGAGCTGCGGCTGCGGCTCTCGGACGCCGTCCGGCGGGGCCTGGCCGACAGCACCGCCCCCGGCGGCTGGGAGGAGGTCGCGGCCCGGATGGTCGACGCCCAGGCACCGGGCCTGGCCGCCCGCGCCCGCGAGCTCGCCCACACCCCGCAGGACTCCCTGCTGGAGGAGTACGCCCTGCTGCACCTGCTGGCCGGCGCCTACGGCCGGGTGGACGAGCTGCCCGCGCCGCTCGCCGCCACGGTCCGCACCCGGGTCGGGTTCAGCACCGGCGCGGACGAGGTGCTGGCCGGCCCGACGGTCCGCGACCGCTGGCACGTCCTCGGCAGCCGCGACACCGCCGACGACCGGTTGACCACCCGCCGGATCTGGCTGCGCGGCACCAAGACCGGTCGCCCGGCCCTGCTGCTCTCCTTCGGCAGCCCCGGCCGGGCACCCGAGACCGCCCTGCCGACCGGGCAGGTGCTGGAGGCCGAGCTGGCCTTCCACCCGGCCGCCCGCCCGCTGCGCGCCGTCCTCGGCACCCGCCACGGCGAGCCGGCGGCCGCCCCGGCCGGGCCGCCCGCCGGGGTCTCCCCCGCCGAGGCGGTGGCCGGCTACGGCGAGGCCGTCGCCGACGACCCGTGGCTGGAGGCCTGGCCCGCCGTGCTGGCCGGGGTGGTGCCCGTCCTCGGCCCCGACGGCTGGCAGCTGACGGACGGCCGCAGCGCCGTCCCGCTCAAGCGCGGCGCCACGCCGGAGCCGGCGCTGTGGCGGCTGGCCGCGCTCTCGGCCGGCCACCCGGTCACGCTGTTCGGCGAGTACGGGCACGCCGGGTACGCCCCGGTCACCGCCTGGTCGGCGGACGGCCGCGCGATCGGCCTCGACCGGTGACCGCGCCCCGGACGGCCACCGTCCGCCATCCCCACCAGACCCACCCGACGGGAGGCCGGCCGTGACGGCACCGACCACCACCGCCCACGACAGCTGGTCCGAGCTGCAGACCACCGCCCTGCTCGGCACCGACCGACGGCCGTTGCCCGGCCCGGCCGGTTCACCCGCGTCCGCCGCCGCGGCCGGGGCCGTCGACCGCACCGACCCGGCGACGGCCCTGCTCGACCTGGCCGCGCTGGCCACCGTCCGGCGCCGCGCCGGTGCCCGGGCCCTGCCCGCCCCCGAGCTGCCCGCCCCGGCGGAGGAGGACGGCCGGCCGGAGCTGCCGGAGCCGGCCGCCCGCCGACTCGGCTTCCTGCTGGGCGGCCGCGGCCCGGACACCAGCCTCGCCAACCTCACCGAGCTGCTCCCCCAGTGGCTGGCCGCCGCCCGGGCGCACGGCTACCGGCTGCCGCCGGCGCACGTGCCCGCCCTGCTGGACACCGCCCGCGCCCGCAGTGAGCTGCGCCCCGACGTGGTGGCCCTGGCCGGCCCGCTCGGCCGCTGGCTGGCCGGGCAGAACCCGGACTGGCGCTTCGTCGGTCGCACCCGCGGTGCGACCGACGCGGCAGGAGCGGCAGGCGCCGCCGACGCCCGGCACGATCCGGCGGCCGGCGAGCAGATCTGGCAGGAGGGCCTGTTCGCCGAGCGGGTCACCCACCTGACCAGGCTGCGCCGCCGCGACCCGGCGGCCGGCCTCGCCCTGCTGCGCTCCACCTGGGGCACCGAGCGGGCCGAGGACCGCCTGCTCTTCCTCGACGCCCTGCAGGAGGGGCTGTCCACGGCGGACGAGGAGTTCCTGGAGGCCGCCCTCGGCGACCGCAGCAAGAACGTCCGCACCACTGCCGCGGAGCTGCTCTCCACCCTGCCCGGCTCGGCCCTCGCCGCCCGGATGGCCGAGCGCGCCCGCGCCTGCGTGCACCCGCTCGACGGCCTGCTCGCCGTCGCCCCGCCCGCCGAGTGCGACGCGGCGATGCAGCGCGACGGCATACCGCTCAAGTCGCCCACCGGGCGCGGGCAGCGCTCCTGGTGGCTCGGCGAGATCGTGGCCGCCGCCCCGCTCGCGCTGTGGACGGACGCCACCGGCCTGACCCCGCAGCAGGTGCTGCGGCTGCCCGCACGGGAGGGCGGCGAGGCCGACGGCACCGACTGGTCGGCGGACCTGCGGGAGGCCTGGGCACGGGCCGCCGTCCGGCAGCACGACGAGGCCTGGGCGCGCGCCCTGCTCGGCCCGGCGCCCCGGCCGGGCGGCGCCGAGCGGACGGCGGGCGCCCCGGCGAAGCTGCTGGCCGTCCTGCCGCCGGTGGAGCGGGCGGCCTGGACGGCGGCGTTCATCCGGGCCCACGGGCTCGGCGACGCCTTCCAGTTGCTCGGGGCCTGTGCCACTCCGTGGACGCCGCCGCTCTCCACCGCGGTCGTCGCCGCGCTGGAGCGGGCGGCCGGCTCCGGGGCCTACCCGTGGAGCCACAGCGGGGTGCTCGGCATGACGGAGCGGGCGCTCGCCCCGGAGGCCGCCCCCGCGGTGGAGGCGCTCGCCGCCGACGCCGCGCCCGACACCGCCTGGGCCGACACCTTCACCCGTCTCGCGGAGACGCTCCGGCTGCGGGCTGCCATGTTCGCCGAACTCGCGCCCTGAAGGGCCGCGTACGGCGGGCCGGTGGTCAGCCCGCGCGGCGGAGGTTCGCCTCGACCCAGTCGACCACCGACCCGGTCGTGGTGCCGGGGGTGAAGACGTCGGCGATGCCGAGCTCCTTGAGCCGGGCGATGTCCTCCTCGGGGACGATCCCGCCGCAGAAGACCGTGATGTCCTCGGCCTCGCGTTCGCGCAGCAGCTCCATCACGCGTGCGCAGAGGGTCAGGTGGGCGCCGGAGAGGATGGACAGCCCGATGCCGTCGGCGTCCTCCTGGATCGCCGTGTCGACGATCTGCTCCGGGGTCTGGTGCAGGCCGGTGTAGATGACCTCCATGCCGGCGTCGCGCAGCGCGCGTGCGATCACCTTCGCGCCCCGGTCGTGGCCGTCCAGCCCCGGTTTGGCGACCACCACGCGGATCGGCCCCGACACACCCATCACAGCCTCCTGGACCTCGTCGTCCGCGGCCCGGCCGCCCCGCCCGGACGCGGGCGCGGTGTCCACGGCCTCCGGCGGGCCTGCTGGCAGCGTAACGCGGAGTGCACCCGTCGGCGGTTTTCGGTTGCGGACGGGCGGGGAAAATCACAGGGCTGCCCGTCAGCCACCCCTGGTACCAGCTCTTCCGTCTCCCCTGCGTCGGCCGCCGCAGGGGCCCCGCGCCGTCCTGCCGGGGAGAGCCGCATGACGATCCCGTTCCAGCGGACGGCCGCCACCGTCCGCGGCGCGGGCGCGGAAGCCGCCGCGCTCGCGCACCACTTGGTCCGCTACCCCACCGGAATCCCGCCGGAGCGACGGCCCCGTCCGTGCCCGGACCGTCCGGCGCCGCCCGCCGCGCCGCCCCGGCACGACCCCGTGCTGCTGCTGCACGGATTCGTCGACAACCGGGCCGTGTTCGGGCCGCTCCGCCGCGATCTGCACCGGCACGGCTGGACGCACCTGCACGCCCTCAACTACTCGCCGCTGACCCGTGACGTGCGGGCCGCCGCCGTGCTGCTCGCCCGGCACGTCGAGTGGGCGGCACAGGCGCACGGGGGCCGCCCCGTCGCCCTGGTCGGTCACAGCCTGGGCGGCCTGATCGCCCGTTACTACGTGCAGCGCCTCAGCGGGCACGAACTCGTCCCCGAGGTGGTCACCCTGGCCACCCCGCACGAGGGGACGACGGCGGCCCTGCTGCCCAACCCCTTCCCGATCACCCGTCAGCTGCGGCCGGGCAGCGACCTGCTGTCCGAACTTCGGCTGCCTGCGCCGGGCTGCACCAGCCGCTTCACGGCCGTCCGCGGCGGGCTGGACGAGGTGGTGCTGCCCCGCCGCGGCGCCCGGCTGGACCATCCCGACCTGGACGCCGCCAACGTGGCCGTGCCGGGCGCGGGCCACGTCGGACTGCCGGCCCACCCGCGGGCGGTCGCCGTCGTCCGGCTCGCCCTGGAGGCATGGGCCGCAGGGCCCCTGACGGAGCGCCACGCGTGCTGAGATGCGCACTTCGTCCGGGATCGTGATCAAGGTCTACAGTCTCGACTGTTTTCTCCCGGTCACTCCCGATTCCGAGGAGGCGGCGCGATGACGGTCAGACGCTCCCCCGTCCGCATCCCGATCCGTATCCCGATCCACCGGCAGCTCCCCGGCCCGGCCGGCGGCGCCGAGCGGCCCCGCGGCCAGCACCGCGGACCGCGGACGAGCACCACCCGGCGGGCGGTGCTCACCGTCGCCCTGCCGTCGGCGGCCACCCTCGGGGTCTTCGGGGTCGCGGCCGCGACCGTGCACGCGGACCGCACCCGGCTGCCCGGCCCGGCGCCGTCCGGCCCCTCGTTCCCCTCCCGCGGCCCCGCCGGCGAGCGGCCCGGCCCCGACCGGGCCGACCGGGAGCTGGCCCGGGCGGCGCTCGCCGCCCGCGGCCGTCCCCGACCGCAGCGGCCGGAGCAGCCCGGGGAAGCCGGGAGCACGGACACCGCGCCGCGACCGCTGTACGTGCTGCCGGTCGAGCGGGCGGGGCTGAGCGCGGGCTTCGGCCAGGCCGGCCCGCACTGGGCGGCCCGGCACACCGGCATCGACTTCCCGGTACCGGCCGGCACGCCCGTCCGTGCCGCGACCGACGGCACGGTGACCACCGGCTGGAGCGCCGCCTACGGGTACCTGGCGGTCGTCACCGCCGCGGACGGCACCGAGACCTGGTACGGGCACCTGCGCGGGTACCGGCTGCCCGGCGGGCCCGTCCGGGCCGGCGACGTCGTGGGATGGGCGGGGTCGACCGGGAACGCCACCGGGCCGCACCTCCACTTCGAGGTGCGGCCCGGTGGCCGGGCCCCGGTCGACCCGGTGCCGTGGCTGCTGGCCCACGGGGTCGACCCGCGCTGAGCGCCCCGGGCATGGGCCCGGGCGGGCGGCGCGGGCCGGCCCGACGGGTTCGACGACTCAGAGCTTCTCGACCGGCGCGTAGCGCAGCAGCAGCTGCTTGCGGCCGGTGGTGCCGAAGTCGATCGTCGCCTGCGCCTTGTCGCCGACGCCCTGGGTGGCGACGACGGTGCCGAGGCCGAAGGAGTCGTGGCTGACCCGGTCGCCGACGGCCAGCGCGACCACCTCGCGCTCGGTCACCTTCCGCGCGGACTTCGCCCAGCCCGGCTGCGGCGTCGTCGTCGAACGGGCCGAACCGCCGGAGGAGCCGTACGAGCGGGACCCCCCGGAGGACGAGGGCGAGAAGCCGCGGGCCGGGGGCACGGCCGCCGCGCCGGTGCGCTTCCAGTCGACGAGGGTGTCCGGGATCTCCTCCAGGAAGCGGGAGGCCGGGTTGTACGCGGGCTGGCCCCAGGCGCTGCGGAGCACCGAGCGGGTCAGGTAGAGCCGCCGGCGGGCACGGGTCAGGCCGACGTAGGCGAGCCGGCGCTCCTCCTCCAGCTCCTTGACCTGGTTGAGGGCCCGCATGTGCGGGAAGATCCCGTCCTCCATGCCGGTGAGGAAGACCACCGGGAACTCCAGGCCCTTGGCGGTGTGCAGGGTCATCATCGTGATGACGCCCTGACCCTCCTCGTCGTCCGGGATCTGGTCGGAGTCGGCGACCAGCGCGACGCGCTCCAGGAAGTCGGCGAGCGAGCCGACCGGCGGGGTGCCCTCGGCGTCCTCGCCCTCGGGGCGCTCGCCCGGGTCCTGCTCGTACTCCAGGGCGACGGAGGCGAGCTCCTGGAGGTTCTCGATCCGGGTCTCGTCCTGCGGGTCGGTGGAGGCCTGCAGCTCGGCGAGATAGCCGGACTCCTCCAGCACGGCCTCCAGCACGGCGGCGGGGCCGGCGCCGGACTCCACGACCTGCCGCAGGCCGGCCATCATCGCGTTGAACTTCTTCACCGCGTTGGCCGAGCGCGCGGCCATCCCGTACGCCTCGTCGACCCGCTGCAGCGCCTGGGCGAAGCTGATCCGCTCGCGGGCGGCGAGGGCGTCGACCATCGCCTCGGCGCGCTCGCCGATGCCGCGCTTGGGCACGTTGAGGATCCGCCGCAGCGGGACGGTGTCCTCCGGGTTGGACAGGACGCGCAGGTAGGCCAGGATGTCCCGGACCTCCTTGCGCTCGTAGAAGCGGACGCCGCCGACGACCTTGTACGGCAGGCCGACCCGGATGAAGACCTCTTCGAAGACGCGGGACTGCGCGTTGGTGCGGTAGAAGATCGCGACGTCGCCGGGCCGGGCCTCGTCCTTGTCGGTGAGCCGGTCGATCTCGTCGGCGATGAACTGGGCCTCGCCGTGCTCGTCGTCGGCGACGTAGCCGACCACCCGCTCGCCCTGGTCACCGGCCGTCCAGAGGTTCTTCTTGCGCCGGTTGGTGTTGCGCTCGATGACGGCGTTGGCGGCGGTGAGGATGGTCTGCGTGGAGCGGTAGTTCTGCTCCAGCAGGATCGTCGTGGCGTCGGGGTAGTCCTCCTCGAACTGGAGGATGTTGCGGATCGTGGCGCCGCGGAAGGCGTAGATCGACTGGTCGGCGTCGCCGACCACGCAGAGCTCGGCCGGGGGGACCTGGGCGAGCCGGGCCGCGGTCGGGTTGACGAAGTCTCCGTCCGCGGTGAGCTTCGGCGCGTCGGAGAGGGCGCCGCCGGAGAGCTCGCGCACCAGCGTGTACTGGGCGTGGTTGGTGTCCTGGTACTCGTCGACCAGGATGTGCCTGAAGCGCCGGCGGTAGTGCTCGGCGACGTCCGGGAAGGCCTGCAGCAGGTTGACCGTGGTCATGATGATGTCGTCGAAGTCCAGCGCGTTCGCCTCGCGCAGGCGCCGCTGGTAGAGGGTGTACGCCTCGGCCAGCTTCTTCTCCATCGGGTTGGCGGCCCGGTCGGCGTAGGTCTCCTCGTCGATCAGCTCGTTCTTGAGGTTGCTGACCTTGGCGGTGAAGGACTTCGGCGGGAACTGCTTCGGGTCCAGGTCGAGGTCCCGGCAGACCAGGGACATCAGGCGCTGCGAGTCGGCCGAGTCGTAGATCGAGAACGACGAGGTGAAGCCGAGCAGCTTCGACTCGCGGCGCAGGATGCGCACGCAGGCGCTGTGGAAGGTGGAGACCCACATCGCCCGGGCGCGCGGGCCGACCAGCTGCTCGACGCGCTCGCGCATCTCGCCGGCTGCCTTGTTGGTGAAGGTGATCGCCAGGATCTCGCCGGGCTGGGCGCCGCGGGCGGCCAGCAGGTACGCGATCCGGTGGGTGAGCACCCGGGTCTTGCCGGAGCCCGCGCCGGCGACGATCAGCAGCGGGGAGCCGTGGTGCAGGACGGCCTCGCGCTGCGGGTCGTTCATGCCTTCGAGCAGCTGCTCCGGGTCGATCACGGGGCGGGCGTGGCCGTTGCGGTAGTACGCGTCGCGCTCGTCCTGGGCGGCGAGGTCGGTCTCGAACAGGCCGTCGGGGATGGCCTCCTCGTACGGCGGCTCCTCGTCCAGCGGCGGCTCGTCGTGGGCGGGGCTCGACCCGAGCGAGGGACTCTCGAAGCCGGGGAGCGGGAGGTCGTCAAAGAGGCTAGTCATGGCATTCCGAGTGTATGACCCGCCGCCGACACTCCGGCCCGGGTCGCCGGATCCGCCCGGTGAGGGGCGGCCGTTACGGCGCGTCCGGGTAGACGAAGGCCACGAAGCCGCCGTACGCCGCCGAGACGGCGGCGGCCGAGCCGAGCAGGAGCACCAGCGACGCGCGGCTGCGGATCCGGGCGAGTCCGGTGGCGACGGGCAGCAGCAGGGCGAAGGCGGGCAGCAGGAAGCGGGCCCTCGAGTTGAAGTAGGCGGCGTCGCCGAGCGCCAGGGTGAGCATCGCCGCGCTGTAGAGGAGCAACGGGAGCGGCTGGCGCTGGATGAGGGACATGCCGAACAGGACGACCGCGCCGATCAGCACGGCCGCGACGACCACCTGGGTCAGCCAGACCTGGTCGGCGTCGGTGAGCAGGTCGCGGAAGGAGTACAGGGTGCTGCGGCCGAGGTCGAAGTGCGAACGCCAGGCGTCCTGGACCCGGAAGTAGCCGTCCCAGCGGCCCTTCACGGCGCCGACCCAGGCGAGGAACCCGAGGAAGCCGAGCGGGGCGAGCAGCATGCCGAGCGCGGTGCGCAGCGTGCCGCGCCCCCGCAGGACCTCCCAGAGCGCGGCCGTTCCCACCGCCGCGGCGAGCGCGACCCCGGTGGGCCGGGTCAGCCCCGCGAGCAGGCAGAGCGTTCCGCCCCAGACCCAGCGGCGGGTGATCACGGCGTACAGCGACCAGGCGGCGAACGCCGTGAACAGCGGCTCGGAGTAGGCGGAGCTCTCCACGACGGCGTAGGGGGTGATCCCCCAGAGCACGGCGGCGATGACGCCGACCCGCTGTCCGTGGAGCCGGGCGGCGACCGCGTAGACGCCCCAGGCGGCGGCCAACGAAGCCGTCCAGGCCACGAGCAGCGCCGCCTGGTGCGCCGGCAGCGGCAGCACGGTGTGCACCAGCCGCACCAGCGCGGGGTAGGCGGGGAAGAACGCGTACGGCTCGTAGGGGCCGTACGGGCCGGGCACCGGGGTGGTGCCCGCGTAGCCGTGCAGCGCGATCTCGCGGTACCAGTACGCGTCCCACAGGGTGCTGAGCCGGCCGAGGCCGGGGGTGCCCCGGTGGGAGCCCCAGAGCACGAGCACCAGGACGCCGAGGGCCCGCACGGCGGCGTAGCCGATCAGCGCGGGGGCGGCCGCTCGCAGCAGGCCGGCCGGACGCGAGGACCACCCCGCGGGTGCCGGGCGGGAGACGCGGACGGCTGTTTCCGCGGACAAGAGCACCCCATCGTCGGAGGCGACGCCGGTGCCGGCGGTCGGCGTCTCCGCTCGGCGCCGGAACCGCAGCGGATTGCGCGACACCTCATGATGACAGCCCGATTGGCCCCCGGATGCAAACGCAACGTCAACCCATGATGACGATCAGCTCGTTGTCCGCTCGAACAGGGCGACGGTGAGCCCACGAACGTGCATCACCTCGGTCTGCCGGTAGGACGCGCGGAGCGCCTCGGATTCCGCGGCCGGGAACCGCTTCAGCGTGTCGCCGTCGTTGCCCATGGTCACGACCCAGATCCGGGGTGTGCCCAGGCATGCGGTCGGCACCGGGCAGGCCGATGCGAACAGGTCACCGCGCTGGACGGCGTTCTTCGCGACCAGGACGTCCTGGAGGTGGACCCGCTCGGGCAGGTAGTAGCGGACCTCCAGGTCGATCATCATCCACTTGTCTTCGCCGCGGACCGGGGCGAAGCCGTCCCCCGGCCGGTACCGGTCAGCGATGAACTGCGCGGCACGCCGGCCGTCGGTGTGCTCGTGGGAGGTGGAGGTGCGGAGCTTCTGCTGGTCCGGGACGCCGATCGCCGCCACCAGCACCAGCCCGACCACTCCGAGCAGCCGGGGTCGCAGGGAGTTGAGCCCCGCCGCGGCGAGGATGCACCAGGCCGGCACGGTGTAGAGCTGGTACCGCTCGAAGAAGTAGACGCTGGGGCCGTGCGAGAGGACCCAGCTGATGGCGATCGGCAGGACCGCGACCGCGCCGATCTCGAAGACCCGCTGACGGCGGCGCGTCCAGCCGCCCGGTATCGCGATCAGGACCAGGAAGCAGCCGCTGACCAGCGCCGAGCCGAACAGGTTGTGCCAGTAGTCGATGTAGGTCTGCAGCCACGGGGTCTGCAGCCAGGAGATCTGCCGGCCGACCTGGCGCTGGCCCAGCAGCACGAGCGGGGCCACGGGCAGGAGGCCGATCAGCACCGATGCGCCGAAGCCCAGGAGCGTTCCGCGGTTGCGGTCCCGCCGCCACTGGAAGAACACGATCACGGCGTGGCCGGACAGGAAGAGCAGCGACACCATGTGGAACAGGCCCGCCGCGGCGACCGCGGCCGCGTACGGCAGCCAGCGTCGCGGAGCCGGCCGCTCCAGGGCCCTCAGCAGGAGCCACGTGGCGCAGGAGACGGCCAGCACCACGAATCCGTAGGTCCGGGCCTCCTGGGCGTACCTGGAGATCGACGGCACGGCGGCGAAGAGCAGGCCGGCGAAGAGCGCGGTGCGGGTGTCGAACATCTTGCGCGCGGTCAGCGCCACGAACACCGCCGCACCCGCCATCGCCAAGGCCGACGGGAGCCGCATCACCGCGGGGGAGTCGCCGAGGACGGCGATCCAGTAGTGCATGAACAGGTAGTAGGCCCCGGAGACGGCATCGACGTGCTGGAGCATGTCGAACAGCTCGCCGGTACTGCGGGTGGCGGCGCTCCAGGTCGCGTACTCGTCGCGCCACAGCTGCGGCCGGGCGCTGCCGCGCACCCCGAGGGCGAGCGTCAGCAGTGCGGGCCAGAGCCAGTAGGCCTTGGCCAGGAGGTTGCGGGCTCCCCCCGTCGGCCGGCCCGCGGCCGGCGCGGCGGAACCCGGCTCGGCATTGCGGTCTCGGTCAGCGACGCTCGCGGTCATGGTGGTGGGGTCTCCAGAGCAGGTCGGTGGGTGGGACGGGAGGGCCCGCGGCTCCCGGTCAGCGCCTGCGGCCGGCCGGCGCGTCGGCAGCGGCACGCACCTGCTGGAACGCGGCCTCCATCTTGCGCTTCATGATCGGTGCCAGCGGCCGTTCGACCAGGCGGTGCACCAACCAGGCCGCCAGCAGCATAATCGCCACGGCTGTGAAGAAGGTCGGGTAGGGCGCGAGGCGGCGGCTGAGCCGGGTGATGAGCTGCCAGCCGATCATCTGGTGCAGCAGGTAGAGGGGATAGGTGAGCGCCCCCGCCACGGTCAGCCACTTCCACTGGATCCGGTCGAAGGCGCCGAGGGCGGCGGCGGCGACCACCGCGAAGCAGCAGGTCGTGACGGCGATGGTGAGCGTCCACGACAGGTGGTGGCGGGTGCCGTACTCGTAGCCGCCGACGACGCCGCGCATCTGGTCCTGGGAGATCAGCCACGAGAATCCGACGATGCCCCACAGCAGCAGGTTCTGGCCGTAGCGGTACATCAGGTAGATCGCGATGCCGGCGATGAAGAACCAGGCGTAGGTCGGCTGGAAGACCGTCACCAGCAGGGGCATGTTGGCGGAGCCGGCGATGAGTGCCATGAAGCCCCAGATGCCGCAGAAGGCGAGCACCCGGCGGTAGGTGAGGCCGAACGCCACCAGCACGCCGAAGAGGATGTAGAAGCGCAGCTCGGCCCAGAGGGTCCAGTACACCGGGTCGATGTTGTCCACGCCGAGCGGCATGTTCGCCATGCTGAGGTTGGTGAGGATCCGGCTCGGGGTCGGCCGGTGGGTGTTGTCGCCCCAGATCTTCGGGACGACCATGAGGGCGGCGGCGGTGAGCAGCACGCAGACCCAGTACGCGGGGAAGAGCCGCACGACGCGGGACGTCACGAAGTCGCCGAGCGACCGGCCCCAGCAGGACATGCAGATGACGAAGCCGCTGATCAGGAAGAAGAGTTCCACCCCGAGCCAGCTGTAGGCACCGACGAGGTGGCCGAGCGGCATCAGCTTGCTGGGCAGGCCGTGCCAGATCCCCGGGAAGCGTTCGACGCCGAGCCAGTGCCAGGTGAGCACGCCGAGGGCGGCTATCAGACGCAGGCCGTCGAGAACGTAGAGCCGCGGCCGCTTCGGAGCCCTGGCCGGGGCCGGCTCTGCGGTCGCTCCCCCGACCGGCTGCCCGGCCACCTGTTGGTACTGCACGGGCACGGGTGCGGTCGTCTTCAGAGGGGAGGTCATAGCCGCGCTCTCGATCCGGGGGCAATGGGCCCAGCGACGCACGGAGGGGATGGGTCCGGCATGGGCCGGTTCATCTTATAGACGCATGAACGCAGGCTCAGAGTTGCATGCGATTCGTCACCCCCGGGCACCGTTCGCGCACCGGGCCGTCATCGGCGGCACGCGGCTCCGTCGCTGGTCACGACACCGCCCGGCGCGATCCGGAAGGGATGTCGAGTGACGCTCGTCACGCCGGAGGTCCCGTCCGGACCGCTCGGTCCCGGACCGGCCTGCGGACCGTCGTGGCCCTCCACAACGCGGCGCACGACAGGAGCGCGGCGACCAGCAGCACCAGGTTGCGGGCCACCAGGACGGCCGTGATCAGTGCGTCGCCGCGCACCGCCTCCTCGAAGAAGAGCGGGAACTCCACGGTGGTCAGGGCGGTGGCGAGCACCACGAGGTACACGACGGGCCTCTGCGTGGTGGCCCGCCGGGTCAGGCAGACGGCTCCGACGGCCAGCAGCCAGACGAAGTACTGGGGGCTGATCACCCTGCTGGTCACGGTGAACACGAGAACCGCGGCGAGGGCGGCGTCGGCGGGGGTCGAGACGGTGAAGACCCTGGCCCTGAGCCGCCACACCAGGAGCCAGCAGAAGCCCAGCACGCTGAGGAGCACGAGCACCGCGGCGATCGTGTCGACGTGCGGGCCGACGAACTCCATCGATCCGTAGCGGTACTCGATGTGGCCCGGGTAGCCGAAGAACCGCCAGACCAGCAGGACCGTGCCGCCCAACGACTCGAACTCCACGCCGCGACCGCCCTGGGCGTCGAGGAAGGCGAAGGCGCCGTCGAACAGGAAGCACATCACACCGGTCAGCGCGGCGGCCGAGGCGACGAAGCCCGCCACCGCGGGGCCGAGGCTCCGGCCGCGGGGGGCACCGAAGACGGCGAAGGCCGGCCAGACCTTGACCAGTGCTCCGACGGCCGCCAGACCCCCGCCCAGCCACGGCATCCGTCGGAGGGCCAGCAGCGCCGCCACGGCGAACCCGGCGACGACGACGTCGTACCTCGCGTAGGGGACGAACGTCAGCAGCGGCAGGCCCATGATCCACAGCCACGGGCCGGCCGTGCTGCGGTCCGCGCCGTCGGAGGCCCGGAGCAGTGCGGCCGTGACGGCGAGATCGGCCGCCAGGACCACCACGACGAAGGCCGGAACGTAGTCCAGCACCGGCACGAGTTCGGGTGCGAGGACCACTGCGGCCGCACCGGGCGGGTACTGCCAGGTGACGTCCCCGACCGGGAAGGAGCCGTTCAGCAGCCCTTCGGCCCACTTCTGGTAGTAGTGGTGGACCTCGCCGGTGACGTTCTCGCGCCGCGAGAACATCGTCGTGATCATGATCATGCGGGTGCAGGCCCAGTACCCGAGGGCGGCGCCCGTCCGCGGCGACCACCACCGCCGGAATAAGCCGGACTGCTGCGCCCGCGCCCGCGTCCGCCGGTCGGGAGCGTCGATGAAGGTGTCGGACATCACGCTCCGTGGACGGATCGCAGTGCGGCACTCGGAATCCGTCCGAGCAGCTCCTGAGCCGCCCCATTATGGCCTGTTGCCGCCCTCCCCCCGGTCCATCGACCGGCGGACGGCGTGGCTCCGGCGGACGGCCACGGGCCGCAGGACCGACAGGGGGTGACCCGGTGCGACCGCCCGCCGGAACGACCGGGCGGACGCACCTGCATCCGCCTCAGACCAGCCGGCGGGCCGTCGCCCAGCGGGTCAGCTCGTGCCGGTTGCTGAGCTGGAGCTTGCGCAGCACCGCGGAGACGTGGCTCTCCACCGTCTTCACCGAGATGAACAGCTGCTTGGCGATCTCCTTGTAGGCGTAGCCGCGGGCGATCAGCCGCAGCACCTCCCGCTCGCGCTGGGTGAGCCGGTCGAGGTCCTCGTCGACCGGCGGGGTGTCGGTGGCCGCGAAGGCGTCCAGCACGAAGCCGGCGAGCCGCGGGGAGAACACCGCGTCGCCGTCGGCGATCCGGAAGATCGCGTTGACCAGGTCGGTGCCGGTGATCGTCTTGGTGACGTAGCCGCGGGCGCCGCCGCGGATGACGCCGATGACGTCCTCGGCCGCGTCCGAGACGGAGAGCGCGAGGAAGCGCACCCCGCCCTGCTCGCCCATCAGCGGCGCCGAGCGGCGCAGCACCTCGACCCCGCCGCCGCCGGGCAGGTGGACGTCGAGCAGCACGACGTCCGGCCGGGTCTCGGCGACCACCCGCACCGCCGACTCGACGTCGTCGGCCTCGCCGACCACGTCGATCCCGGTCGTCTCGGTGCGGCCGATCTCGGCGCGCACCCCGGTGCGGAACATCCGGTGGTCGTCCACCAGGACGACCCGCGCGACGCGCTCCGGCGCGCTTCCCCCTGCGTCAGTCATCTGCCCTCTCCATCTCCAGCTCGACCTCCGTGCCGCCGCCGGCCGCCGGCCGCACCCGCGCGGTGCCGCCGTTGCGCCGCATCCGGCCGACGATCGACTCCCGCACGCCCATCCGGTCCTCGGGCACCGCGTCGGGGTCGAAGCCGGGGCCGTGGTCGCGCACGAACACCGACACCGTCCTCCCCTCCACCTCGGCGTACACCTGGACCGGTCCCCCGCCACCGTACTTGGCCGCGTTGACCATCGCCTCCCTCGCGGCCTGCATCTGCGCCGCGATCCGCTCGTCCATCGGGCAGTCGCCGACGCAGACCAGCTCGACCGGGACGCCGTGGCGGTCCTCGACCTCGGCGACGACGGCCCGGACGTGCTCGGCGAGGGTGTCCGGCGCGGCCTCCGCGACGGCCTCCGGGCGGTAGAGCCACAGCCGCAGCTCGCGCTCCTGGGCGCGGGCGAGGCGCAGCACCTCCTTCGGGTCCTCGGCGCGGCGCTGGATCAGGGTGAGGGTGTGCAGCACGGAGTCGTGCACGTGGGCGGCGATCTCGGCGCGCTCCTGGGCGCGGATGCGGGCGGTGCGCTCGGCGCCGAGGTCCTGCCACATCCGCAGCGCGTACGGGCCGACCAGCACCAGCATGCCGGCGAGCACCGCGAGCGAGGCCTCGACGATCGAGGCCAGGGTCGAGCCGCTGCCCTGCAGCACCAGGAAGCCGACGATGCCGGCCACCACCAGCAGCACGCCGGCGGCGACCCGGACGAACGCGCTGCGCCGCTTCGACCCCTCCTCCAGGCCGAACCAGCGCTGCCAGCGGGAGTCGTCGGCCTGCCGCCAGACCAGGGCGACGCCGACGCCGATGGTGAGCAGCGGCCAGACGTACGGCTTGGCGGTCTGGATGTGCAGCGCGTTGAGCAGGGCGATGACGCCGACGACCAGCATCAGCAGGGCGATCAGCTGGCCGAGGCCGCCGCCGGTGCGGCCGGCCGCGGCGGGGGCCGCCGTGCCCGGGGCGCCGGTGGCGGGGGCGTCGGCGGGCAGGCCGTGGAAGGTGCGCTGGAGCAGGTCGCGCAGCCGGCCGAGGCCGCGCCGTCCGCCCTTGACCGGTCCGCCGGAGGGGCGGGTGCCGGCGCCGACGCGGACGAAGGCGCCGTCCACGTAGGCCCACTGCGTGGGTGCGCCGGGGGCGGGTTCGCCGATGCCGATCGGCACCACGAACCAGAAGGCCGCGTACAGCAGCGCGCCGATGCCCTGGGCGAAGAAGAGGAGCACGAAGGCACCGCGGACCCAGCTGACGGGCAGCCCGAGGTGGACGGCCAGGCCGTGCGCGACGCCGCCGAGCATCCGTCCGTGCGGGCTGCGGTAGAGCCTGCGGTACGGCTCCACCGGGCCGCCGGGGGCGGTCGGGGCTTCGGGTTCGGGCTGTTGGGTCTCGCTGCCGGGTGCTGCCACGCCACAGACGGTCTCATGTCAAGCGGTACCGGTGCATCAGGGTCGGCCCCGGAAGTCCCTCAGGGACAGATCAGGGTCCGTCCGGGGCCGCAGGCGGTTGGGCGGGGGCCCGGCAGCCACCAGGATGGTGCCATGACCGACGAGCAGAGCACGGCCGGGCGGGCCGGCGGCAGCGCCGACGCCGCGCCCGAGGACGTCCCGCAGGCGGCCCAGCGCCCACCGCTGGCCCGCAGCGGGCAGCACCGGGTGGTGGCCGGCGTGTGCGGCGGGCTCGGCCGCCACCTGGACATCGACCCGGTGGTGTTCCGGGTGGTGGTCGCGGTGCTGTGCCTGTCGGGCGGCCTCGGCCTGTTCCTGTACGGGCTGGCGTGGCTGATCGTGCCGCGCGAGCCGGTCGACGGCCGGCCGGGCCGCACCGAGCTGCAGCGGGTGCTGACCGGCCGGGTGGACGGGCAGTCCATCGGTGCGGTGCTGCTGACGGTGATCGGCACGGGGGTCTTCTTCTCGTCCATGGGCGACGGGGGTCAGCTCTTCCCGCTGCTGCTGCTCGGCGGCCTGGTGTTCCTGGCGGTCCGCTACGACCCGGAGCGCCGCCGCCGGGCACGCGGCAAGGCGGCGCCGGCCGGGCCGGACGGCCCCTACGACCGGTTGGAGGAGCCCGTCGAGCAGCTGGACTGGAAGACCTGGCAGCACCGGGTCCACCAGGACTTCCGTACGGAGTGGCGGGCCCGCAAGGCGGAGATGCACGAGCGGCTGCGGGCCGCCCGCGAGGAGTCCGCGGCGCAGCACGCCGCGGACCGCGCGGCGGGCCGGGTGCCGCAGGACACGCCGCCGCCCGGGCCGAGCGGCTACCTGTGGGACCCGCGGCACCCGGAGCGCAATCCGTACGGCTCGCACACCCCGCCGGGGGTGCCGGCGCAGGCGTGGTGGAAGCGGACGGACCTGCCGGAGGGCGATCCGCTGCGCAAGTCGGGGCCGTCGGCGTCCCCGGCGGCCGCCGACGCGCCGGTGCCACCGGCGGTGCCGCGACCGACCGGGGTGGTCCGGCACGGCGGCTCGGGTCTCGGCGGGGTCGGGGTGCTGCTGGCGCTCGGCGCGGGGGCGCTGGCCTGGTGGCTGACCGACCGGCAGGGGCAGCCGGTGCACATCGCGACGGTGCTGGCGGCGGCGCTGCTGGCGATCGGCCTGGCGATGCTGGTCGGCGCCCGGTACGGGCGGGCCCGCGGGCTGGCCGTACCGGCGCTGCTGCTGACGCTGGTGCTGGCCGCGGCGGGCGGGTCGAACGCGGCGCTGCACGCCGGGGTGGGCGACCGCCTGTGGGCGCCGGCGACGGCGGCGGGCCTGCAGGAGCACTACGACCTGGGGGCGGGCGACGCGACCCTGGACCTGACCGGGCTGGACCCGGCGGGCGCCGCCCTGACGAGTTCGGTGCGGCTCGGCGCGGGTGACCTGAAGGTGCTGCTGCCGAAGGACGCGGACGTCGAGCTGACCGTGCACAACCTGGCCGGCGACATCCGGCTGCCGAACGGGGAGCACCTCTCCGGCACCAACAACAACCACGCGTACACGCTGCACCCGCCGGCCGGAACGGTCTCGCGCGGGTCGCTCGACCTCACGCTGACGGTCGGGCTCGGAGACATCAAGGTGGTCCAGTCATGAGGAAGCACCGGCTCGACCCGTTCTCGCTGATCTCGGGGGTGCTGTTCACCGTGGTCGCCGCGGTGTACCTGGTGGCCTCGCTGAACGACCGCACGGTCAACGGACGGATCGTCATCCCCCTGACGCTGATCGGCCTGGGGACGGCGGGGCTGGCCGGGGCGGTGGCCGCGGTCGCCCGCCGCGGGCGGGGCGGCGAGCTGCCGCAGCCGCCCGAGGAGCGCTGACGGCGCTCCCCGGGCCCCGGCGGCCGGCCCTCAGCTCTGCCGGCCGCCGAGCTCCAGATCGCCGCCGTTCCTGGTGACGGTGTACTTCGGCAGCGGCTTGGTGGCCGGACCGTTGACCACCGCGCCGGTCTTCGCGTCGAAGCGGGAGCCGTGGCAGGGGCAGTACATCTTCCCGTCGCGGGGGGCGTCGACGGTGCAGCCGGAGTGGGTGCAGATCGCGGAGAAGCCGCAGTACTGGCCGGCTGAGGGCTGCACGATGTAGATCGCGTCGCCGGTGGCCGGGTCCTTGACCTGGGCCGAGCCGCCGACCGGGACGCCGGCGGCGGCCACGGTGACCTTGTCGCCGGTCGCGGGCGCGGGGTTGGTGGACCCGGGGGCCGGGTCGCCCTGGGTGCCCGCCGTGCCGGAGGCGGCCGGGGCGGCGACGGCCTTGCGGTCGCGGCCGAAGGTGGCGGTGAGCGAACCGGAGAGCAGCCCGGCGCCGCCGAGGGCGACCGCGGCGATCCCGCCGTCGAGCAGGGACCGCCGGCGGACGGCGCCCTCGGGCAGGCCGCGCAGCCGGTCGCGTTCGGCGCGGCGGGCGAGGTAGCCGTCGATCGAGAGGTACGGGGTGCCGGCCAGCACCAGCGGCGTCCAGGCCATCAGGTAGGCGAGGTCGTTGCCGAGGTAGTACGGCGAGACGTTCCAGCTGACGGTGAGGAAGAGGGTCAGGCTGATCGCGGCGCCGCCGGCCGCGGCGAGCCGGCCCCAGAGCCCGAAGAGCGTGCCGAGGCCGACGGCGAGCTCGCCGAAGGCGATCAGCAGGGCGAAGAAGGTCGGCGCGTGCAGCGCCGGTCCGAGGGCCCAGCCGATCGGGCTGCCGTCCTTGGCGGCCTGGGTCTGCGAGACGAAGGAGGCGGCGTCCCCGGCCCCGGCCAGGTAGTGGGAGTCGGAGAGCTTGTCGAAGGCGGCGTAGACGAAGGTGACGCCGAGGAAGATCCGCAGCGGCAGGGTCGCGTACTGGGTGGCGGTGCGCTTCCACGCCTCGCGCCGGGAGGGGGTGTGTCCGTCGTGCGCCCCGGTCATGCCGTCGCCCTTCCCTCACGGCCTGTCAACTGCTGACAGGTCCGGTCCGATTCTGCCCGTTGCCGTTCGTGTTCTGTTGCAGGTCCGGCGGCGCACACGGCCGCGCCGCCACTTCCTGGTACGGAAGCGGCGGCGCGGTCGTTCAATCGGCCGTGCGATCGGCCGGCGGGATCACTCCCACTCGATGGTGCCCGGCGGCTTGCTGGTGACGTCCAGCACCACGCGGTTCACGTCGCGGACCTCGTTGGTGATCCGGGTGGAGATCTTCGCCAGCACGTCGTAGGGCAGGCGCGACCAGTCGGCCGTCATGGCGTCCTCGGAGGAGACCGGGCGCAGCACGATCGGGTGGCCGTAGGTGCGGCCGTCGCCCTGGACGCCGACCGAGCGGACGTCGGCCAGCAGCACCACCGGGCACTGCCAGATCTGGTTGTCCAGGCCGGCCGCGGTGAGCTCCTCGCGGGCGATGGCGTCGGCCTCGCGGAGCAGGTCCAGGCGCTCCTCGGTGACCTCGCCGACGATCCGGATGCCGAGGCCCGGACCGGGGAAGGGCTGGCGCTGGACGATCTCCTCGGGCAGGCCGAGCTCCTGGCCGACCATCCGGACCTCGTCCTTGAACAGCTTGCGCAGCGGCTCCACCAGCTGGAACTGGAGGTCCTCCGGCAGGCCGCCGACGTTGTGGTGCGACTTGATGTTGGCGGTGCCGGTGCCGCCGCCGGACTCCACCACGTCCGGGTACAGGGTGCCCTGGACGAGGAACTCCACCGACTCGCCGTGCTCGCCGGCCTCGGCGACGATCTCCGCCTGCGCCTGCTCGAAGACCCGGATGAACTCCCGGCCGATGATCTTGCGCTTCTGCTCCGGGTCGCTGACGCCGGCCAGCGCGGTCAGGAAGCGCTCCTTGGCGTCGACGACCTTCAGCTGGACGCCGGTGGCGGCCACGAAGTCCTTCTCGACCTGCTCGGTCTCGCCCTTGCGCATCAGGCCGTGGTCGACGTAGACGCAGGTCAGTCGGTCGCCGATGGCCTTGTTGACCAGGGCGGCGGCGACCGCGGAGTCCACGCCGCCGGACAGGCCGCAGATGGCGCGCTTGTCGCCGACCTGCTCACGGATCAGCGCGACCTGCTCGTCGACCACGTTGTGGGTCGTCCAGGTCGGCGCGATGCCGGCGCCGCGGTAGAGGAAGTGCTCCAGGATCTGCTGGCCGTGGTCGGAGTGCAGCACCTCGGGGTGGTACTGGACGCCGTACAGCTTGAGGTCGTCGTTCTCGAAGGCGGCGACCGGGACCACGTCGGTGGAGGCGGTCACGGTGAAGCCCTCGGGCGCGGCGGAGCAGGCGTCGCCGTGCGACATCCACACCGAGTGCTGCGCCGGGACGCCCTCGAACAGGGTCGAGCCGGTGCGGCTGACGCTCAGCGGGGTGCGGCCGTACTCGCGGGCGCCGGTGTTGTCGACGGTGCCGCCGAGCGTGATCGCCATCAGCTGGAAGCCGTAGCACATGCCGAAGACCGGCACGCCGGCCTCGAAGAGCGCCCGGTCGAGCCGGGGCGCGCCCTCCTCGTAGACCGAGGACGGCCCGCCGGAGAGGATGATCGCCTTCGGGTTCTTGGCGAGCATCTCGGCGACCGGCATGGTGCTCGGCACGATCTCGCTGTAGACCCGGGCCTCACGCACCCGACGGGCGATGAGCTGGGCGTACTGGGCACCGAAGTCGACGACCAGGACGGTGTCGTTCTCGGTTGCGGACTGGTCCGGGGAAGCAGAGGACACGGACGGCCTTCCGGCGGGTGTGGGGAGGGTCTGCACCCGAGTCTACCGGGGCGGGTCGAACGCTCGGACCGCCCGGCCGTCCCGGGGGGCGCGGGCGGCCGCCGGACCGTTCACCCGCTTGCCGGACCTCCGGGCCGTGACCGCCGGCGGCGGCGGATCGTTGCACCGCTTGACCGCGGCGACCGCGCCGGGCCCACCAGGTCCGGGCGGTCACGACGGTCGGCAGGACCACGCGTGGATCCGAATCCGGTCCACTCCCGCGCGTGGCGGGCGGACGCCCGCCGTGGGACCGCGCGGGGGTGCGGCGACCGGGCAGCAGGGGACAGCGACCCCGGCCGCGACCGGACGGACCGTAGGGGCGGGGAGGCCGGCGCCGGCCTCCCCCCCCCCCGGCCGTACCGCACACCCGCGCGGTCCCACGGCGGGCGTCCGCCCGCCACGCGCGGGAGTGGACCGGATT